>LCIE01000001.1 GCA_001000865.1 Candidatus Collierbacteria bacterium GW2011_GWC2_44_18
TATTCTTTTTTTCATATATTTTATTCGAACTATCTAATGTAGCAGGGACGGGGGTCGGACCCGTGACCTCGGCCTTATGAAGACCTTGCTCTACCACTGAGCTACCCTGCCATGATCAGCCGTGGCTGCCCGAAAGGTGATCCAAGCTCTATTTTACCATCTGGAAGGCATCACAGCGGCCAAATTACGCTCATCCGTGCTATAATATGGATGTTCGCCCTTTGCGGGTGGAAGGTAAGTATCTTGCAGGGCTCATAATCCTGCTTAATTAGGGGGCGGAACCCTAGACCCGCAACATAAATCGTACCCGTCCCGGTAGAGCTACATTGATAACAAATTCCACCATTTCCTCCAATTCGGTACGAATTTGACCAGCCTTACCTCCTCCTGGGCAAATGCCTTGTCAGGCATCACCACTAACACCTCCCCCTCCTTCTGCATGTTAAGTTTCTCTCTAATGATTTTTTCCTTATAGTCGTCAGTCATCACCATCCCTAGTTTCTCTTTTAGAGCTTCATTTTTCGTTTTTTCGGCTTCCAGCCTCCGATTTGCCTCTTCTATTCGACCGAAACCGATCCTGATCTGCCAAACATCTCTCGAAAGTGAGATTATGAGTAACCAAACAACCACCAGAATAAATATTCGATACCAACCCTTTTCATGCCTGCTCCCCGTGTTTTTATTTACCACTTGCTTTTTCGTAACCTAGAGTGTTACAATTAGAGTCATAATATATTTATAACCAAAATGGACCAAAACGAACTCAATATCAAGTTGGCTGTTTCTACCTTTAAAAGTCACCTCTTCCAACAAGGTAGAGCTTCTGCTACCATCTTAGCCTATTCAAAAGACATCGAGCAACTGGCAGATTTCTTGGCCAAATCGAACGTTATAAACCTCAAAGAGGTTACCAAAGACAACATTGATGCCTTTAAGTCTCACTTGGCGGAAAATAGCTACACCACCAAATCTATCTCGAGAAAAATCAATTCCATTAAGTCTTTCTTTTCTTATGTTCAGGCCAACGGCCTCATTTCTGATAATCCGTCTGTTGGCGTGTCCCACCCCAAATACGACATCAAACCACCTCGAATTCTGAACAAAATTGAATATCGAGCCCTCAGAGATGCCTGCCGCGAAGACCTTAGAATGGCTGCCATTGTAGAGATCCTCCTTCAAACTGGTATGCGTATCTCCGAACTTGCAAATCTCAAGATTTCTGATATTGATAAAAGCACCAACCAAGTCACCATTAGAGCCTACGAATCCCATCCTGAACGAGTCACCCCCATCAACCAACCAGCCAGAGAAGCTCTTGATCGATACTTGACTGTTAGGCCAAAAAGTGCCAACAACAGTGTTTTTATAACCAAAACAGGAAACGCCTTCCTAATTAGAAATATTCGATCCAATTTAGACCGCTATTTCCACATTGCAGGCATCGAAAATGCAAAAGTTAACGACCTCAGACATACATTTATTGCTCAGCAGTTGACTTCTGGAAGTCCCTTGGTCTACATTAGTAAGCTTGTTGGCCACAAAAGACTCTCTACAACCGAGAAATATCTGGAATTTATCTCAGAAAAACCCGCAAAAGACAAACCAAAGATAATCGACCTTTAATCTCTCTTGGTTAATTTTTTAATGGTTTCCAGCGTAGTCTGAGATAAAAACCCCAAAACATCTCCCATCTTTTCCAAAGACCCTATGGCTATAGCTAGCCACCCCGAGGTTGTTCTTCTTGTGTCCTCAAGAATCAAGAAGGCATTCTTCACTCCCGACACTTCAAGTTGTTCGCCAGTAACTTCATCCTCTAGATAAATGGTCACGGGATTCCCGTTCTTTCCCAAGTCTAAATTTCCACTTATCAGCATTTCTTGTGGCCAATTGTTCTCTACAAAATCACCCGGGTCGTTTTTGATCTGAGACACTCTCAAAAGACGATCCTGTTTGATTTTTAATTTTGGATTTTTGGTCTTCATCTTTATTGGTGGGCGACTCAGGACTCGAACCTGAAACCAGTTAGGTATAAGCTAACCGCTCTACCAATTGAGCTAGTCGCCCCAATTACCAGATATTTTACCATTCAAACTACAAATTCGATCTTCTTTCAATTTCTTCCGAAACTTCAGCAACATCTCTACCAAATTTCAGCCTAGACAGTTCCTTGACCATTCTAGCTATCTCAGGACTGCCTTGCGCCCTCTCCGCTTTCAAATCTCTCCCAACATTCATTGAGAACGGAGGCACCGGTGTCCCGCTGACGATCGTTTTAACATAAATATTTTGGGCGGGGATGTTAGATAAATCTGTTTCGTTGAACACTCCCTCAAACTCCTTAGACAGAATCGCCGCATCTTGCACACCAACGCGGTAGGTCATCAGAGTTCCACAGTTGCCAAAGATTGCATCTCTTACTTGTTCGTCTATCTGACTGACAAATTGATTAGCCAAAACCAAACCGATTCCATATTTGCGGACTTCAGAAAGCATCTGGGCAAAATCAGGAGTTGCAAAATTTTGAAACTCATCGACATAAAGATAGAATGGGCGTCTCTGTTCCTTGGGTATTTCCTGTCGTGAAAGTGCGGCTGCCAATAGTTTTGGTACCAGGACATTACCCAAAAAGTTCGAATCTTCCTCTCCCAGGAGCCCTTTAGCCAATTTAAGAAACACTATCTTGCCTTCGTCCATGGCAGTTCTAAAGTTCAAAGCACTCTTGGATTGACCAATAATATTCCGAATCATCTCATTGGTCACAAACCGGCCAAATTTTGAGGCAATATAGTCAAGAGTTTCTGATTTATGGAAGTCGCTAGTTTGGGCAATCTGGTCAGTCCAATAACGTTTTACAATTGGATCTTTGACCAATGGTAATATTTCTTGCACGTATTTCTGGTCAGTCAGAGCTCGGTTAACTTCTACAAAGGTCGCTCCTGGTACCATAGCGACGGTAAGCATGGCATTTCTGATGGCATGTTCGAATCGCGGACCCACCATTCCTGTGCGATGCGGGTCATACAATTTATACATTAGGTTGATTATTGAAGAGGCTACAATATGCATTTCGTCATAGTTAGCTACTTCCAACAAATTAAGCCCCACCGGTCTATCTTTGTCCGATGGATCAAACAGAATCACGTCTTCAGCTCTTTCCGGGGGCACCAATTCCAACAGCTCCTCTATTCCATCTCCATGTGGTTCCATAAAACAAAGCCCTTTTCCAGCCCTCATGTCTTGGATAATCATTGATTTCAGCAACTCTGTTTTCCCAGTACCGGTTCTTCCAATGATATACAAATGTTTCATCCTGTCTGTCTCCCCCATAAAGATATTTCTCTCTTGCCCTCGATACACGGATCGGCCCAACCACAGACCACTTTCCGGAAATTCCCCAGACGCAGGAGCTGTTTTTGCTGTCAACCAAAAAATATGTGGTGTTTCAATGGTTTTATTTGGTAGATGCCACACTGTTGCCAGTTCGTCAATTGACAAAATAGAGTTCAACCCCCACAAATTTTGATACCGGTAAATAAAGTCGAGCATAAAAGATTGTTTAAATCGGATTTTATTTCCGGAAAATGAATTTTGATTGCCGGCAAATTGGGAGAATGTACCCTTTAGGTTACTCAAATTAGCTTTTGCTTGCTCCAAAGTGGGCGACACGCTAATAATTCTGATACTAGTCAGGAAACCCACCTTGGAACACTTATTGGTAATTGCCTCTATATCCTGAGGATTCATTTTAAACTTGGCCTTTTCTGGATCTGCCTCTTCTTTTTTCAATTTTGAAACGTATCCAAATCCAAATTTACTCCAACTTGACTCGGCTGGAGAAATTATTATTTGAATAGCTGCAGCCTCATTATCGTTAAATTTGGCCATTGCCGAGGTAATCGAAGACAAAGAATCCACGGGCAATTCCTTAAAATTCTTGATCGGTTTAAAGCTCTCATTTTTTAGAGTCAGTTCGGCGAAATCAATTTTGGCGTTCTTATAGAATATATTGTATTCGTCAACCTGCTTGACATGAGTTCCTGGATAAGTTCCGGAAACCAGCTTCTCGACCAATTCCATGTTTTTTTTGTGACAGGAAATATAGAACCTTATATCTTCTTTTTTTCCCACAATCTCCAGAGACAAGTGCTGCTGGGACGCAAATTTTTGCCAAATACCTCCTTTTTTAATCGAAAAAAGCGAAGCAAACATTTGCTCCACCGCATCGACTTTGACCTCATTGTCTCGTGGAACCGCAATTTCCAAAATAACAAAGTTCAAACTCACTTCTTCCCTGTTCCTGTTTCTTACCCATATCACAAATAGCATCCAGACAACAATCATCGTTGCAGCCAAAAAGGCAACTCCTAGGAAAACCGCAAAAATATACTGAATCCAAAAGTTTAAATCTATCATTTATTAGTATTTTGAGGCATATAAAAGACTCTTCCTGGGTATTTTTTTATCATCATTACACACCACTCAGACAACCACCGTACACCTTCTAAAATGTTTTGCTTTAGTCCACTCTCCAGCTCTTTCTGATCTATGGGAAGCATTATTTTTTTGGCTCCCACCACGGGAACGGTACCCACCATTCCCTTATGGTCCACGGCTTGATTAGCCTGTGCCGCAGAAACTGTCTGCTGTGGCTGATTTATCTGTGGTTGTTGAGTTTCAGCTTGATGTTCTACTCTATCGATATAACCCTGAATTTCCTTCAAGGCCATTTCATCCGGAGTTAATTGACGTTCTATTTCCTTACCCAAAGCAGGCATATCTAACTATACCAATTATTTAGGTCAAATTCCTAAATCAATAACGAAGTTTTTTCACCATCAGCTCCTCTTTGTCATAAAACGACCACTTAACGAAGTGGATATAGGAAAACTATAAAGTTACTTCATTGTCACCGGATATCTGGGCAATCGTCTTTCCAAAGCTACCTAAAAAAACAAAAAAGGCACGATCTCATGGTAAAAGTCCGCGCAAACCCACAGTTAGCAATATCAACAAAAGACTGATAGTAATCAAAATTACCTTCTACTATCTAATATCATTTTTCTGCTCTTGTCAAATCCCCCTTAGACCATCTCAAATCACATCAGAACTATACGAATGATATCACAATCCTACTTGAGTTCTCGAGTTCTTGATTCCTTGAGTTCTTATATTTTCCCCTCCGTCGGGTCAATATCACAGCCAGCCACACAGGCTAGTTCTTGTGCCGCTTTAGTATAATCTTCTTCCTCGAAACGGAAGAGTTTACTAAAATCGATCGGGGGGAAAACTAACTTCAATTTTTCGTACTCCTCTTTTTCTATCTCCTGATATGGCATCTGAGAATAGGCGGCGTCAAAGGCGGGGAGAAACGACATACCACCTATTAGATTCCGATGTTCCCAAACCCACTTTATGAGATCAATTACCTCATCCGGGTGATACGTGATTGTTACACTCGGATTGTGTTCGGTCCAGTTGATCTTATTTTGCAACCAATATTCACACTGGGCTACTGCCGAAAAACTTTTTCTAGTTACCGCCCCATCCGGGGACTTAACCGGGAAATGAATAACCCATGTATTTGCTGACTCCAAAGCTTGACCATTTTCCGGATCCATGGGAACTCCTTCTGATTTTAATACTTTATGTATTGAAGAATGGGTACTCACTCTGATATTTCTAATGTAATATGGAGCCCACCTGGCATGTATCCCGGATGAACAATTAAAAAGTTGTGAAGAATTACCCGAAGGCTTGACACAGGTCACAGCCGCGGCCTGATTTATTCCTAGTTTCTCAGCCATCACTCTATTTGTTTCAATTGCAACCTGCCTCAATCGGTTCTGGACTGCGGAATCTTGAGCCACTGGGCTATCCATCTGACCGTTAATATCCACCCCCAACAATCTTTCCTCTTCGCAGTTTTTCTTCCATGCTGGCCGAAGTCCGGGAAAGTTCGTTGCCATGGCTTGTATTGTGCCAATAATCGCCGCCACTTCTACTTTTTCCTTTAATGATTCGTATGTATCCTCTCGCCTCGCAACCGCAATCGAAAGATTACAAAATTCAAAAGGTCTGAGGATTATTTCCCCACAGGGATTAGTTCCAAAATCTGCCGGATTCCTCCTCGCCGGTCTCATCTCCAAAGCTGATTGACGATTAAAAATACCTGGTTCTCCTCGGCCAGACTTTACTATTTCCAACATTTGTTTAGTCACCTCAAGCTGTGTCAAACCAGACAATGGCCAAACCGCGCTGTTGTTAGCATTCCATCTCTGACTATTGTCCCTTTCAAAGTCACCGGATTTGCTGTCCCACATTTCCTTATCGTCAAAGTCAAAAAGTGATATCATCGCCGTCCGTCTCATTCCACCAGAAACAGCGGCATTCCCCACCTCACACATCATATCGTGCGCATCTATCGCTCTCAGGAAACTGCCTTGACGGGCTATAATTCGCTCCCTCACAAATTCCATCATTCTCCTAAGCGGTTCAGGACCGGAAGACCTACCGCCTTTTGTTCGCAGTATCGCCCCCGCAGGGCGAAGAGCCGAATAATCAAATTTTATATCTCCGCCATCAAACCAAGTCTGGAGACCTGTCCTCAAAGCCTCCGCCCACCCTTCTGTTGAATCTTCGATAAGCATTTGTTTTGTTTCCAAACCATCCTGTCTCTTTACTCGAGGCAGATTTTCTACGTATCGATTTTCCACCGAAAAACCCACTCCGCAGCCATTCATTGAAATAATTAACGCCTCCACAAATGAATCAACACTATCTACTGGTTGGTAAGAACAGTTATATATACTAATGTTGTTTCTTCTAGCCGCCGGACCGGCCATAGCCAAAAGCCTCATTGACGGCGTGGCTTTCATTTCTAATATTGAATTTCTGATTCTCTTATAAACTCCAGGCTCAAGTTTTCCTCCGGATAGTTCATGCAAAAAGTCCACCGATCTATTCACGGTTTCTTTCCATGTCTCTCTCCTACCCAAGTCGTAATTAAATCTTGAATATTTATCAAAAAACTGGAATTTCTGAATCTGATTTTCAAAATATACATCGCTTTCAGAAAAGGCCTTCGCAACTTCTTTTGGAATCGGACGTGAATCTCGTAATTTGGCGTGCTCAACTCTATAAATAATATAGTTCTTTGCAGCCTCAAACTCACCGGCTGCCTGTAATACCAGTTCAACTGTATCTTGAACCTGTTCCACCGTCGGTTTGCCGTATTTTGCTCCAATTATATTTACCACCCGTTGTGCCAGCTCACCAACCGGAGTCGAGGGGTCACTACCAAGATCATCGAAGCACAAAGTTATCGCCTTTTCAATTTTCTGAACCTCAAAAGGAACTACTCGTCCGTCTCTCTTAACGATTGTCTTTGGTAACTCTATTTTAATTTTCTCGACTATCTTGTCCTTATTTTTTTGGCCAGTTTTCATATATTGTTAACTTGGTTAGTAATTCTCATAGGTGCCAAAATAAACTGCTTATAGTCCTCGGCGTTATTAAAATCCATATACACACTGGCAAATCTCAAGTAAGCCAACTCGTCCAATCGCCTTAACCGATTCAGAGCTAGTTTCCCAATATCACTCGATTTAATTTCCACTGTTTTTCTATTCAGCAGTTTACATTCAATATCGTCCACCAAGTTTTCAATATCTTCTTTTGCTACCTTTCTTTTGTAACATGCTTTACCTACCCCTTTTAGTAACTTTTCTCGATCATACTGCTCAACTTTTCCATTTTTTTTAATTACCTTTAGATCTATGTTGACAACTTTCTCATGAGTCGTAAATCTCTTCTTACATCTCTTACATTGTCTTCGTCGACGAACCGCCTCAGATCCAGGAAGACCCCTACTCTCCAGGACGTTCGTCTCTTCATTATTGCAGTATGGGCAGTTCATAGTGGCGCGATATTTAGCGTTATCAATCATCATCAAACACCACCGGTGGTATGTCAACTGGAACACAAAATATCAGATTGGCTCATCGAAGCCAATCTCCGCAAAAACTTCTTCAATTATCGCTTTCTTGCTATCCCAACACCGCTAAATTCATTCCCACTCTTGCTAGGATCGATCCAGTTACATTTCCTGTTTCTAACCTGATCCATGCGTTTATCACCCCACTGGCTCCTGAAAATAAAAACACTCCCAGTAATTCGACAACTCCCAATTTATATACAAACAACAATATCGGAATCCTTATCATCACTACCATCAATCCCACAATCAACAGATTTACCCATTTCCCTCTTTGAATCTTCTCTAAGTATCCAGTCACGAAACCACTAAATGTCAGTTCCTCGGTTATAGCTGTTGCCAGTGCTACACCCATCAAGTTTGCATGCCAAGTCATTCCCGACAAATTAAACCGCTTGATCAGCACAAAATAAACAATCCCAAAAACTACCCCCACTAGAGCTGATGCCAGCCAATGCTTGTCAAAAAGGGTTACCTTAGATCCTTTCATCGATAATTGCCACCAAAAAAGAGGCACCAACCAAATCATAGGTTTAAACCAAAGCTCTTCAATTACACCAGGCAGCCGAATAAAATAACGGAAACTTCCCCATAAGAATAATAAATATAAATAGTAGTACCACAGACGCTTCACAACTAAATAGTACCATACGGGCTTGCCTCGTCAATTGGGCGGGCCTGCCTGCCGGCAGGCAGGTATAATGTAACCATCATGTCGGTTAGTCGAAAAAAAATTCTCCGATCCATCAAAAAAAGATACCTTAATATTATTGGATACCGTCGTTTCACTTTAACCCAAGTTTTCTTAATTATTGGAGGGTTGTTTATAATCTCTCTTTTCTTCCTTCTAAAAGATGTCCCCAGCCCGGCAAAGCTAGTAAAAACCCCTGCTCCTGCAAGTACCAAAATTCTAGATCGAAATGGAAAGCTTCTCTATGAAGTCTACTCAGAATATCGAAGAACCCCTATCGCCTCCAAAGATATCCCCAACTATATCAAACAAGCCACTGTTGCTATTGAAGACAAAAACTTCTATTTTCATCACGGTATTGATCTCACTGGCATTATCAGAGCCGCCTTCAACACTCTCACTAAAGGCAAACGTCTCGCGGGTGGCTCAACTATCACCCAGCAACTCGTAAAAAACTCTCTCCTTTCCGATTCTCAACGCACAATCACCCGCAAGCTCAAAGAGGGCATCTTGGCTATCGCTACCGAGTTCACTTACTCCAAAGATCAAATCCTCGAACTTTATCTAAACTATACCCCCTATGGTGGTACTGCCTACGGCATTGAATCTGCATCAAAAACGTACTTCGACAAGAACGCCAGAGATCTAGATCTGGCACAATCCGCCCTTCTCGCCGGATTACCACAATCACCAACCCGCTACTCTCCTTTTGGAGCCAATCCTGAGCTCGCTCTTAACCGTCAAGCCGAAGTTTTGCGTCGTATGCAAGAAGACGGCTATATCACCAAAGAACAGTTTGATGCGGCTAAAAACGAAAAACTAATTTTCGCCAAGAAAAACATTTCCATCAATGCTCCCCACTTTGCGCTCATGGTTCGCGATGACCTGGTTCAAAAATATGGCGAAGATAAGGTCAATTTAGGAGGTCTAATTGTCACCACCACTCTCGATCTCGATCTTCAAAACTATGTTCAAGCCTCCTTGTCTGCCGAAATGAAAAAAATTGCCAAATTAAAAATCAGTAACGGTGCAACTATCGTCACTCACCCAAATACGGGAGAGATCGTCACTCTTGTTGGTTCAAAAGATTATTACGACGACACCATTGATGGTCAAGTGAATGTTGTTACTTCTTCGCGTCAACCCGGCTCCTCAATCAAACCCATCAACTACGCCACTGGCTTACTAAAAGGCTGGCCGACAAGTACAACATTTTTAGATGTTCCCACCTGTTTCAACGTCTCCGGTCAAAAGCAATACTGCCCAAAAAATTATGATGGAACCTTTAGAGGCCCTGTTTCAATTAGGCAATCACTCGCTAATTCTTTAAATATTCCAGCCGTCAAAATGCTAGCCCTGAACGGACTAGATTCTTTTATTGCCACTGCCTCTGCTATGGGCATTTCCTCCTGGACGGATCCAAGCCGTTACGGGTTATCTCTCACGCTCGGCGGAGGAGAAGTAACTATGTATGACATGGCTAAAGCTTTTGGAACATTTGCCAATCGAGGGGTGACCGTCCCCTTGGTATCCGTCCTTAAAGTAGAGACCTACGATGGCCAAACACTGGAAGAATTTCAGCCGGAAAAAATGGCCAATCTAGTTTCCGTCATGCCATTAAAGTGGACGGATTTTTGGACATCTCAAAATCAAAATGCAAACCATTCATCTGTAGATCCCAAGGTTACTCTACCTCTGGAAGTAACTTTCATCATCTCAGATATCTTGGCCGATAACGGCGCCCGCTCTGCAGCGTTTGGTGCCAATAGCAAATTGGTTGTTCCTGGGCACACTGTCTCGGTCAAAACCGGCACCACAAATGATCTCAAAGACAACTGGACAATAGGGTACACTCCTGATTTTTTGGCCGCGACCTGGGTCGGAAATAACGACAATACTTCGATGAGTTATGTAGCTTCAGGTGTCACCGGAGCTTCCCCTATATGGAATACCATCATGAAAAAAGTTTTGTTAGATG
The DNA here is from genome assembly GCA_001000865.1 of Candidatus Collierbacteria bacterium GW2011_GWC2_44_18. Taxonomy (GTDB): domain Bacteria; phylum Patescibacteriota; class Microgenomatia; order UBA1400; family MFAQ01; genus UBA10133. The sequence goes on from LCIE01000001.1 coordinate 10,663, forward strand.
TCAAAGACAAACCTTTGTCCAAGCCAGAGGGTATCACCAATTATCAAGTTTGTAACCTCACGGGTTTTCTGGCACAACAAGAAAATCAATGTGAGTCACATTCTGAATATTTTATTAATGGTATCTTACCGCTGAGCCAAAATAGTTATCCAACTCGAAAACAGGTCTGGGTTCGACGGTCGGATAAATACCCCATCTTTCCGGGAGACGAAACGATTGATCGCGACTTGGAGGAGCATACCGTAGTGTCGGATCCTTTTACTCCAGATTTCTGTTTAGATTGTGCCTATCCAATTGATGACAAAGCGCACATTCAATGGCCTCTCACCACAATTGATTATTCAAAATTCCAGTACCGGACCATTACTCCGTACAATTACATGCCGGCACCTTCACCGACCAATGCTCCGTAAAATAAGGAAATTCTTTTTACTTCTTGGACTCATTTTTAGTAGCATTACTGCTTTCGCTGTTTGGCAAAATGCACTCCCTCTTGTTAGCCCGGTAGCCTTGATTGAAGTAATGACCGGCAACGCTCCTTCCGCAAAATCCAATAAAGTAGTTTATGGTTTTTTCCCTTACTGGAACCTTAAAGTGGTTGATAATTTAAATATCGGTTTCCTTACCCATTTTGCCTATTTTGCCGTTGATCTCAACCCTGACGGCTCCATTAACAAAATGAATTCCAAAAAGGAACAAGAGCCTGGCTGGAACAAGCTGCACTCCAATTCTTTTAATAAACTTCTTTATCAAACCAAACTGCTAGGCCAAAAAAGTGTTCTCACGGTGACCGCCATGAAGCCAGAATTAATAGATTCGCTTGTTACCGATCAGAGCGCATTTTCAACTGCCATCAAATCTATCGTAGAAATATATCGGGACAAGAAGTTCGACGATATCAATGTGGATTTTGAATATGTCGGAACACCTGACCATACCACCAGAGACAGCTTCACTTCGTTTGTCATAAATCTCAAAAATTCCTGCATCATCATCAATCAAAAATGTCAGATTGATGTCGACATTTTTGCCGACTCAGCCGAAAAATATCGTCTCTGGGATCTATCGTCTCTCAATCCGCACGTCAATCATTTCATAGTTATGGCATACGATTACTTTCGCAAAAGTTCAACTCAAGCAGGGCCCGTTGCCCCAATTACAGGAAAATGTAATCCAGCAACGCCATCTGGATCTCCATGTCTGGAACAAGATATTATCACTCATATTTCACAAATCACCAAAGTGTTGCCACCTGAAAAGATTCTTCTCGGTATTCCTTTTTATGGCTATGAATGGCAAACTGCCGGCACAGAATATCTCGCAAACACTTATCCAAAAACCGGTGCCCTAGCTAGCTACCAAAGAATACAATCCCTCTTTTTTGATCCAGAAATTTCTTCCCTGTCGGCTCAATGGTCAAGCGTTTCTCTTAGTCCCTATATTACTTATACCAAAAATGACAAAGTCTACCAAATTCAATTTGAAAATCCTCAGTCCCTTGAACAAAAAATCAAGTTCGTCAAATCAGCTAATCTAGGCGGTATTGCCATTTGGGCTCTTGGCTATGAAACACCTTACAACGACCTTTGGCTTCCCATAAAGGCTCTCTCTACCCCCTAGTCTTTTTCATTTACCGGATCTACAATTGAGTTAACTCCGCTTGCACTCTTTTCCACAAAATTATCCTCGATTCATGATAAAAAAGAAAGAAGCTAAACCAAATAACTTTCTCACGATTCTGGGTCATCCTGTCTTCAATTTCCTAATATTCCTCATCTCTCTCATTGGTTTCGTTCTGAAATTTTTAGAGAAGTTATCTCATCCAAAATTTCCTCGACTTCGGTTTCCAAGCACCTGCTTTCATCTACCAAGAATCATTTTTAATTTCCCAAAAACAGAAATTCGTTTTCATCTACCCACACAGTGGCAAATTCCCCCGACGCGATATCTTCTTTTTTTGTTTTCCTCAATTGGACTAGCCTTTTTCTTGTACACAGAAATATTCAAAGGATTACCCGATCCTCATCAGCTTTCACAGTTTCCTTCAAAACTAACCACTCAAATTATGGACCGAAATGGAGTCGTTCTATATAAAATCTACAAAGATGAAAATCGAACCCTAGTCTCTTTAAGTTCCCTTCCACCACATATCAAAAATGCTTTTCTTTCCGCAGAAGACAAAGATTTCTATACTCATAATGGTTATTCACTTCCCGGTCTTTTAAGAGCCATATACAAAAATACTTTCGATGATCGCATGGAGGGAGGATCAACCATAACACAACAGTTGATAAAAAACACCATTCTTTCCTCAGAAAAAACTATCACCAGAAAGATAAAGGAGATCATTCTAGCCGTAAAAACTGAGCACATATTCCCCAAAGATAAGATTTTCGAAATGTATTTAAATCAGGTAGGTTTCGGTGGTCCCGCATACGGGATTCAAGAAGCGGCACGACAATACTTTGATATTGACGCGAAAGACTTGGATTTAGCACAGGCAGCTTATCTTGCCGGTCTTACCAGAGCACCCAGCAAATATTCCCCATTTGGAGATCAGCCGGAAATGGCGATTGAAAGACAACAGTTGGTTTTAGGGCAGATGTTTAAAAATGGTCAAATATCCCAGACTGATTTCGATAAAGCCAAAAAACATAAATTGGACTTTCGTTCTGCCAAAATTGAAATTAAGGCACCCCACTTTGTAATGTTGGTGAAAAGTCTCCTTATCGATCAATTAGGAGAAAATATGGTAACTCAAGGAGGATTAAAGGTTTACACCACTCTTGACTCAACCATTCAAGATCAAGCCCAAAAAATAGTAACGGAAGAAGTTGGGAAATTAAAAACACTGCATGTTGGCAACGGCTCAGCCCTAGTCACCAATCCAAAGAATGGTGATGTGTTGGCTATGGTCGGCTCAACGGATTATTTTAACCTAAAACAAAATGGCCAAGTCAACCTTACGACATCTCTTAGACAACCAGGAAGCTCTATTAAACCGCTCAATTACGCCTTGTCTTTTGAAAACGGCAATGGACCAGCAACCACGATCGAAGATCGACCGATTACCTTTCATCTATCAGGTCAAGAGTCTTGGACACCCAAAAACTATGACGGAAAATTTCACGGCACTATCACATTGAGACAAGCCTTAGCCAGTTCGTATAATATCCCCTCAGTTTTACTTTTAGCCAAAAATGGCACAGCCAACTTTGCAGCTTTTGCCCAAAAGCTTGGCATCACTAGCTGGACAGATTCTTCCCGTTTTGGACTTTCCATGGCACTTGGTAGTCTGGAAGTTAAAATGGTCGATTTGGCCACGGCCTACTCTGCTTTTGCCAATCAAGGTATCAGCACCCCCCTTAACACTATCCTAAAGATTGAAAAGTCAGACGGTAAAAGCCTCGGTCTTTCCGGTTGCCCATCCTATATCAAAAGTGTTTCCGAAAGTCCCACGGCCAACGCGAAAGACGGCAGTTGTAATCCAAAGAAATCCATCTCCGTCGCTACTGCTTATCTTATATCCGACGTCCTTAGTGATAACTCAGCTAGAAGTCCTGCGTTCGGTACCAATTCCATTTTAAATATAAAAAATGCCAAAGTGGCTGTTAAAACCGGCACCAGTAATGATTTGAAAGATAACTGGACCATTGGTTACACCCCTAACTTTCTTGTCGCCACATGGGTTGGTAACAATGACAATTCTCCTATGTCCCAAGTTGCCTCCGGAGTCACGGGGGCGTCACCCATTTGGGCCAAGATTTTCAATCATCTCCTCAAAATCAATCACGAAACAACAACTTTTTCACCACCCGAAGACCTTATCAAGATACCTATCTGCACTCTTACCGGAACCCTTACTTGCACCGGCTGCCCTACACGAATTGACTATTTTATTAAAGGAACCGAACCAAAAACCGCCTGTGATCCGGCCGATATCGAGCGACGTCTCCACCCCACCCAATCCATTTCACCCTCCCCAGGGATTCTATAACAATCCAACTATCTAAAGCTTGTACTCAATGTAATTTTTCCATTCTGATTTAGGTATTACCACCTTTGGCTCACCTACCCTAAGTGCCGGCAGGTCAAATTTATAGTTTTTGATTTTGGGCCACAGCCAGAAAACCAAAGTCATACCCATAACAAACAACAATGTCCACATCACCACTTTTCTGTCGGTCGATCTTTCTTCCTTTGTTTTTCTGTGCTTCGTTCGTTTTCCTGGATGGTCACCCATATTGTCATCTTCATCGGAGGGAACCTCTAAGAGTCTTTCTTCGTCATTCATATCAATCAATTTTTTGCTGCCAAACGTCCGGGTTTACAAGACACGATGGTTGTTTATTTTCAATTGCATCATCAATATTATCCACCACAATCCTAGCCATTGCCATACGAGCCTCTATCGTCGCCGACGCCGTATGAGGTGTCAAAATTGTATTTGACAATGACCGAAGTTCCACCGGAATACACATCTCATCTTCAAAAACATCCAGCCCGGCTCCAGCAATCCATTTTTCTTTGAGAGCCATAATTAGACAACTCTGATCCACAATCGGACCTCTGGCTGTATTGATTAGCAGAGCTGTCGGTTTCATCAGCTTTAGCTCTTTTTCTCCAATCATATGTCTTGTTTCGTTAGTTAAGGGCACCGACAAGCTGACCACGTCAGATTTTTCCAAAAGCTGGTCAAACGTGTGATAGGTCACATCATATTCCTCCTCAAACTCTTCGTCTCTGTGACGGTTAAAATAAATCACCTTCATCCCTAGCGCACTTGCCATTCTGGCTGTCCAACGTCCGATTCTACCGAGCCCCACAATTCCCATTATTTTATCTTTAATCCCCGTTCCCAAAAGTAAATCAGGTTCCCAACCCTTATATTTCCCAGATCTAATGAGTCTGTCTCCTTCTACAATTCTTCTAAATAGCGACAGTGTCAGGGTGAGCACTTCCTCTGCCACCGACTCCGTCAGAACTCCGGGTGTATTTGTTACGCAAACCCCTCTTTTGGTTGCCGCCGGCACGTCAATGTTATCAAAACCTACTGCATAATTGCTTATCACCTTCAGCTGTGTGCCTGCCGACCCCATCACCTCTTCGTCTATCTTTTCGGTTAATAGGGAAATTATCCCCGTACTTCCCTTAACTCCTATTAATAATTCCTCTCGACTGATGTCTCTTCTTGGCCAAACAACCACTTCGTACTTCTCCTTTAACCTCTCAACAAACTTCCCCAGAAAAACATGAGTCACGAATATTTTGGGCTTTTCCATACCTTCATTTAACCACATTAAACCCACTCCTCCACCATCCTTAACTTTTTACTCATCCACTTTCCCATTTCATCCTTATATAGCAATCCGTCTTTCGCACCCAGCTTCATCACTTGACTGCCGCCACTTGCCAGCCCCATTTTTAGAAACTCTTCCGGTTTTCTATTTTGAAGAATACCGGCTACTATTCCACACACAAAAGCATCACCGGCTCCCGTATCGTCTACTGAATCGACTACAAACGCGTCCACCTTCAACCAAGTACGATTTGTTATTACGCTTGCCCCACGTTTACCATCGGTTACTGCAATTATTCTGCATCCAAGATCAGCCATCGCTCTCATTATTTCTTTTTCGTTTTCAAAATCAACACCGGTCATCACGCTAGCCTCCACCCGATTCAGATTAAAGAAATCAAGTTTAGGAATCATTTTTCTCAGCCGTTCTTTTTGATCCAACTCTTTTTTCCCAGGATTAAAGCCAATTTTTATTCCATTGTTGAAGGCAAATACAATTAAATCCTCAAGAAATTGCATTTCTCCCCCTAATGATGATATTTGTATCCAATCTGCTTTTTTAAATTCCCCCCAGTTGATTTCCTTTGAGTCTATCATTCCGCTTTCCCCACGATAGGTGACTATTGATCTACCACCATCGGCAGACACCAACACTACAGATAGGCCTGTTTTCCCCTCGCCTTTTTGTACCATCGACAAATCAAGTCCCTCCTTCTTTAACTGGTTCATCATGACCTCTCCCAGATCATCTGTTCCGATTCTTGAGATCATTTTTACCGCTTCACCCATTCGATGAAGCCCCACAGCTACATTGGTACCTCCTCCACCACTGGCCACCATACTTTCCTCAGCTTCCAATTTACCCCCTACTACTTCACACATCGCCAAACCTCCTGGTGCTTCATGTCCTTTAATAGTCATTAACGCTTTTGACCTCAACAGGATATCTACCACTGCCGCCCCAACAACAATAACTTTCTGCATAACCCATTCTAACTCAATCGCACTTCGTCGTTGCGAGGAACGTATCCGTGACGCAGCAATCTATATCACGTAAAATACAATTATGAAACCTTGGCATTTACTGCGCCCAAAAACAGGCAAAGAAATCCCCTTTCTGATTCTCATTAGTTTTCTTACGGCTTTTGCCCTTTCACGGTTTGTGACCTCTCTTCCGTTTCCCAATCTTTACCTCAAGGTAAGGGGTATTCATGTGCATCATTTTACCTATGGTATCTTTATTTTAGGCATAGTCGGTTTCCTCAGTTTGGTTCTGGAAAGAACCAACAAGCTGAAACTCCAACTCGCCGTTTTATACGGACTTGGCTTAGGATTGGCTTTCGACGAATTCGCCATGTGGATACAGCTCGAAGATGTCTACCGAGATCGATCTACCTACGACGCTATCGTTATCATCGCCCTACTTCTCTTGAACATAGTATATTTTTCTGATTTTTGGAAGAAGTGGGGCCATCGACTCGGCCTCCTCCTCAAACGCCTCTTCACCTAAAACAAGCTCCTCCTACCTTATTTGAATACCAACTCCGATAACTTTTTGGAAATATCGTCTGGGTTTTCATCTTGCCAAACGTTTCGTCCAATGGCAATACCTTTAGCTCCAGCCTTCATGGCGCCTTCAATCTCCAAGTCCAGATTTTCCCAATCTACCTTCTTTCCTCCCTGTGCCAGCACACCTGTTTTCCCAGCCGCTCTCACTACCCACTCAAAGCTTTCCGAATCCCCTGTGTAAGGGACCTTGACGAAGTCAGCATTCAGCTCCATCCCAATTCTTGCCCCGTAAGCGACCACGTCGCGATCTGCTTCCCTTCCGGCGACCTTCCTCCCTCTTGGATACATCCAGGCAATCACAATCATACCTCTAGCATGTGCCTCATCTTCTATTTTTGAAAATTCCACGAGCATCCGTTCTTCATTCTCACTTCCTACGTAGATCGTGTACCCCACCCCAATTGCCCCCAAAGAAGCTGCTTTCTCAACAGTGCAAAGTTGTAGTGACAAAGGTTCTTCTCCTTGAAACGAAGTTTTCCCATTTAATTTCACGATTAGTGGAGGTACATTTTGGACTTGTCCTAAGCTAGCCGAAGGATAGTATTTGGCCGCCACCCCCTCTTGAAAAACTATTCCCGTAAAATACCCGTTCTTCGCAATCTCCGTGATATAGGCCGGGTCGACAGTTTTTTCATTAAAGTCGACCGGTCCATGTTCAAAACCCTGATCGTATGCCAAAAGCATTACCTTGCCGTTTTTTTCTATCCTTGTAGTATCGATCATAAGATCATTATTCCATAAAAGCCTTCTCACCACTCAAATCGTCCTTGATCTCTTGATGAGGTGGCATTTCCAAATCAAATTCTTTGAGATATCCAATCACTTGTTCCGGTGTCGTTGCTATCTTATAAACTCTCAAAGCTCCCGGCCTGGCACCTATTTTCATGTTTTTGACCAGCTCTTCTACAATCGGATACCAAAATCCACCGTACAAAATTAGCGGTTTATGATGACCAAAATAAAGGTAAGCGAGTCCCCATGCCATACCTAGTTCGGATAACGTTCCTGTTCCCCCATTAAAAATTATATATGCATCCCCCAACTCCAGAAGTTTCATCGTCCTATCTACATAGTTATTCATAATAATCTCCTTATCCGCCTTATTCTGAGGATCTTTACCTTCGAAATTCTCAATAAATTTTGGATAGAACGTGGCTACAGAAGCTACCCCTCCTCCCTCATGAGCTCCTTCTGTAGCCGCCCTCATCACTCCAGGCCCACCGCCGTTAACAACTTCCAATCCATTCTGAGCAATGAGTCGCGTCACGTCCACCGTCTCTTTATACAAAGGATCTGAAGGGGGACAGTCCGCGAAACCAAAAATAGTAACCGCTTTTAAGTTTTTGAATGCCATACACCTACTATACTGTAAAAATTCTATACTGCGCCAAGACTCTCCAATCTCTTTAGTTCTTCCTCTACGTTCTCTGCCCCTAGAAGATCGGATCCCACCGCAAACTCCATTCCCAAGAAACTCTTATTAAACTCATCTTCGGCAATTTCTTGTGCCCACTCGGCTACCAGACATTTTTTGATATTTTCTACATTTAGACCTCCATCCACTACGATCTTCACAAACTCACTCATTCCTCTCACTTTCTTTATTTTTGACAGAACTCGTTCGTCGAACTTTTGCACCCCCTGACTTCCTGCTTTCACACTCATCAGTAACACACCATCGAGGCTATTAATCATTTCCTCCAACCCATCCAGTGGGGTATCGATGTCAAAAGCCAAACCGGCTTTCATACCAGCCGCCTCCGTGTCTGCTATAAATTTAGCCCTATCTTCCATTTTTTCGACGTGTCCATATAGCGCTGTCATCCCTGCTGCCGCACATCTGTCCACCCACTCCTCCGGTTTGTCCACCATCAGCTGTCCTTCAAAATCTACGATCGTATCTATATTCAAAAGAATCTCCGGCATGACTGTTTCTGTCGGCGCAAATTTGCCATCAATAATATCCATTTGCACCCGCTTAGTTATCCCCCAAACCTTCTTAAGCTTTTCCTCAAATGAAGAAATGTCCTTTTCTAATATAGCCGGAACAATAGTAACCATTAAATTAAGTTATCTAATTTCATAATTCTTCTTTGATATTTTTCATCACGAGACATCTCCTCGGTCAGAAAAACCCTGACCATTCTCATCGCAGACACTTCATCGACATAGTCCGACGGAATAGAAAGAGCGTTGATATCATCATCGGTTCTTCCCTTCCTGACCGCTTCGACGTCAAAAGCCAAACCACATCGCACTCCAGCAAATCTATTGGCCGTCATCACCATCCCAAAACCGTTTCTGCAAAACAAAAGCACTCGATCTCCCGACGAAGTTACCGCCTTTACTGCTTGTTTTGCGAAGTAAACATAGTCATCTTCAGCCACCAAACTATCGGCACCTACGTCATCGACTGTGTATCCTTCTGTAGCTAGCCATTTCTTAATTGACTCTTTCATCTCAAACCCTCCATGATCCGCCCCCAATATTACTTTCATATCTTTAATATACCAAACGAATCAATCTAATCCCAACTCCGCCCTTAGTTCCTCCGACATGGCTTCTTTGCTCCAAGGCGGATCCCACACCAGTTCAACCGTAACTCGCTTTACCTCTGGAACTTTACCCATCGCCTCTCTCACTTTTTTGTCAATCACAGGTGCGAGAGGGCAGCCTGGGCTGGTCAGGGTCATTTCTATTTCGGCCTCACCCCTTTCATACCGCACGTCGTAAATAAGTCCCAAGTCCACGATACTTACTCCCAATTCAGGATCAATCACTTTTTTCAAAGCTTCACGTATCTTGTCTTCAACACTAGAATCCATCTCTAAACCTCCTTTCGTCACGAAAACTTGTAGTTTCGAGCGAAAAGTCTGAAGTGGGACGAAGATATAATGGAAAACAATTACATCTAGGAACACTGAAGGCTTTGCAGCCGAAAATACAGGTTTGCAGTAGATAGCAGGTTTGGAGATGGGTTCTATACATCACCTTATTTTAAACTGTGCCTCGATCAAAACAAAGACCCCCCAAATAGCTAGTGTCAGGCCCACCAACATCCATTGTGTGCTAGCTAACCACAGATCAGTCCCAAATGACCCCATAAACGCTAACAGCACAGAACCAATCGAAGCGTAGATAAGCACCTTCCCCACCATCAGTTTATCCTTATTCCTCATTCATTACACCTCCTCTCATAATATATCTTACAAATTCTTCTATCTAGCTCAAGTATATCAAAATCAAGGAAAAAATATCTAAAAATACTTCTCGTAAAATATACTAGTTCCCGGCACTCCTTTATCTTTCAAGTTCATTTCCATCTCCACGATCATATCCGGTGCACCACACAGATAAACCAAAGTTTCGGTCCAATCTTGTTCGAGCTGGTTAACTACGGTATCGACATGTCCGACAAAACCAGGCCAATCTTTTGTCGGTTTCGAAATAACAATATCGTGTTTAAAATTATCAAAATCTCGATTAATATTGTCCATTTCTTTTAGCCAGTAGAGCTCTTTTTCATGTCTCATTCCCCAGATCAGTCTTACCTCATTGGTAAAATGTTTCCGATACAAAAGATCCTCGATCATCGGTTTAAATGGGGCTATCCCAGTTCCAGTGGCCAAAAAAAGAAGATGCTTGGCCGTCAACAACAATAATGGGTCGACGGTAAACCTACCCAAGAAGGCCAGAACTTCAACATCATCCCCCACTTTTAGTCCCAGTACGTATTTTGATCCCACTCCCAGGGGAGTCACGTCCACCAACAGATCGATCACGTTTTCGTTGGGCAAACTCGCCACCGAATATGATCTTCTGATACCTTCGTCGTTTACTTTCAAACTGGCATACTGGCCAGGTATGAACCTCACTTTCTTATCAAAACCGATCCTAACTAGATAATTGTTTCCAGCTAAATTTTCTTTATATTCAACTTTCCCAGTTAATTTTTCCGGTGCCATAAATCTAATTTAGCATTAATTATTTGGTTACGATTAACCATCCCACAATTACAAGTGCCACTCCCAAAACAAATCTCATCCATTTTATATTCTTGTGTTCCCACTCTTTCATATCCACCACCTGTTTTCCTTCCCCCATCGCAATCAAAATCAGAATTAGAGGCAAAATAAAAACTAAGTTGTAATACAGAAACAAACCCAGTACCTTAATCATCGGCAATCCCGATCTGGCTATCACCGCCGTAGTTCCAATGTAAAGTGGCATCATGCAAGGTGTCGAAAAGATGGTTGTTAGCACTCCTATTAGGGCTGCCATTCCAACGCTTGTTTTGGCCATCAACTTATTTATTTTTTCAAAACCTACCTTTGGCATCCGTAAATGAAACGGTAGGTCTTGCCAAAAAACATCTTTTATTTGAATCAAACCGGCCACCAAGATTGCCCCTCCGATAATATATTTGAAGATTCCGGCCAACCACCACCTTTGCAGATAATAAACCGCACCATAAAAAAACAAGCCCAAGAATAAATAGGTAACAAAAACACTCAAAATATATGTCAGCCCTATTTTGTAAATCCACCATTTATCCTTTCCTTTACCGCCAAATACCAGTAGATATCCCAAAAAAGTAATCATCATCCCAATTCCACACGGGTTAATTCCATTAGCAAGAGCCGTAACTGTAAGTATGGGAAGATTGATCGGCATTTTATTTCTCTCCCAATAATTGCTTAACTTTATCGACCACAAAAGGTGCCCCCACCTGTTCTCCATTTACAAAGTAAGTCGGAGTACCAGGAAGCTGCAAAGATGCCGCCAAATTCGCGTCAAGCTGAACGTTCTGGGCAACCTCAACCGAACCCAACTTCTCTCTGAATATTTTTTCGTCTAATCCCAAACTTTTCGCGTAACCTGCAAAGTTATCTTCAGGTTTATCTACCGCCGACCACTCCTCCTGTTTATCATACAAAACAGCCACCATTTCAAATCCTTTACCCATAATCCTCGCCGCTTCAGCCGCCTTTGCAGAAATCAAAGCGTAACGATGTAACGAAGCCGGTAATGGAAAAAGTCTCATCACGATCTTAACGCCTGGCTTATCAAAAAGCTCCTTGGTTTGTATATCCGCCGCCTTACACGATGGGCATTGCATATCGGAAAAATTTACCACTGTTACTTTTATTTCTCCGTTTTCTTTCACAAATCTAGCCCCATTCAAAAGCACACTTTCATCCACCTTAAGGGCATTGCCAGGACCGGCCATCTTTGTTAGCCCCCAGATACTTATCATCAGTAATATCACACAACCAGTGATAACTTTAAGAATCAATTTCCAATCATTCATAAACTGTCATTGCGAGTCGCCTTAGGCGACCGAAGCAATCCCCGCGATTGGGATTATGTAATTGCTAATTTCCATTATTTTCAAATATTTTGAGCAACCCCCGATAGGCGAGTGTAGCACACTTCATTCTACCTGCATTTACTTCACCACCCAACATCTCGACAATTCCCGCCTCCCCAAATTCCTCCAGATCCTCTCTATTCATCCCCACAATTTTTTCCGACAACATGCTTGCCGCCGCTGTCGAAATTGCACACCCCACCCCCCTCCACCTCATCTCCTCAATCACGGTCTTGTCATTCCGGGCTTGACCCGGAATCCATCCGGAAAGTTTAACCTGTATCTGAATCATATCCCCGCAGGACGCATTCGACTCATCCATACTAATGTCTGCATTATCCAAGGAACCAAAATTTCTTGGATTCTTATAGTGATCAATAATGATATCTTTGTAGTCCGTCATTTTTCAATTTTTTCTATTGGATAACTCAAATCAGATTTTTTCACTTTTACGATAATGTCCGGTTTTCTAGGTTCATAGGCCAACCATTCTCCATTCGCAAAATCTGTTCCCTCCATTGGACTCAAATACACAAACCCTGCATCTGAAACTTTCTCTGGATGCTCTACAGATAATTTCACTTCTGAATATGAAACTTCACGGGTATCGGTATCATATGACATGTGAATAGAGTTTTGTCTCGCTCCCACAGTTTTTCCACCACCAGCCAAAGAACAAAATTCAGCCAAAATCGGATCATTTGTAAAATAAATAGCGACGCGGTTTCCCGATTCCTTTACCTCATCCTGAGACTTTTGTGGAATTAATTCTGTATATCTTCCTGTGGTTCCATGGAAAACCCATTTTCTTTCCATCAACACTGATTCCAAATACTTTTGCGGGTTGTCAACTTCCCAAAACTCGAATCCTTGTTCATCGATTACTTTTTTTCCACCAAACTCTTTCATTCTATTTTCCAATTCTAATTGTCTCCCACATCTCTTGAATTCGTTATCACTTGATTTAATATTCATTGCGTTTTCTGGAGTAGCATCTTGATCCATAAGCTTTATACTTCAAACACTTTTGGCACTTCTCTAATTTTATCAACCAAATAGTCAATTTCCTTCTTGGTGTTGTACACGTAGAAAGTGGCTCTTACCATTGCCGGTACTCCAAAGCTGGTTACCAGTGGCGCCGCACAGTGCTGCCCGGACCGCACTGCAATACCAAAACTATCCAAGATCTGAGCCGCATCATGCGGATGCACATTGATTACATTAAAGGCCAACGCTCCACCTCTTTCTTCAATATCTCTCGGTCCGTAGAGCTTTACCAAGCCCTCTTCTTCCAGCTTAGCCATTTTCTCCAGTGCATATTTGATTAGTTCCTTTTCGTGTTCGCGAACATTGTCCATTCCCAAGTTTTCCAGATAGTCTACCGCCACTCCCAACCCAATTATCCCTGCAATATCCGGTGTTCCGGCTTCAAACCTGCTTGGAGTATCTGCCCATGTCGAACCGGTAATTTTTACCTCTCCAATCATGTCGCCCCCATACAAAAATGGTCGCATTTTTGAGAGAATCTTTTTCTTACCCCAGAGCACACCTGTACCTGTCGGTCCTAGCATTTTGTGTCCTGAGAAAGCCACAAAGTCTGCCTCTAGTTTTGTTACGTTGACTTTCATATGAGGCACCATCTGCGAAGCATCTATTAATACTTTAACATCAGGTGACCTCTCTTTAATCATTCTGATCATTGTCAGAGTGTCCGGTAAGGTTCCCAACACATTAGACGCACCGGTCACGGAGAACAGTTTTACTTTGGCATCTACCAGCTTATCCAAGCTACCAAGCCTCACTCTCAGGCCACCCTCCTCGTACAGTTTCTCTTCCCCACCAACTATTTTTAATTTTCCTTCACTATCTACATCAATAATCCTCAGCTCTGCTTTCTTTTCCCGACAAAGCTCTTGCCAAGGCACCAGGTTTGAGTGATGCTCTAACCTACTCACGAGTATCACATCTCCTTCGTTTATATTATCTTTTCCCCATGAATACATCACTAGGTTCAGACTCTCACTCGCATTTCTGGTAAAAATAATTTCTTCTGTTCTGGCACCAATAAAATCAGCCACTTTTTTTCGTGCCCCATCTACCATAAGTGTAGACTCTACCGACATTTCGTACACCCCTCTGTGAATATTTGCATTAGTGTTCCGATAAAAATCATCCATCGCCCTAATGACACTTTCCGGCTTCTGGCTCGTCGCCCCACTATCCAGATATACCAAATCATATCCATGAACTTTTCTCTGTAATATCGGAAAATCGTTTCTTATTTTATTTACATCAAACATAGCTTATTTTACCCCCTTCACCTCTTTTAAAAACCCATCAATTATTAACTTCTTCGCTTCTTCTGTTTCAATACCCCTACTACCCAAATAAAATAGCTGGTCTTCATCAATCTTTCCTACGGTTGCGGCGTGTGACGCCTTGACGTCATTGTTTTCGATTTCCAGTTTTGGTTCCGCCACCGCGCTACTCGTCTTATCCAAAAGCAACACTCTCATCTCTAAAAAGCTGTCAGTTTTTTTGGCCTCTCTTCCAATCTTCACCATACCATCAATTCTTATGTGTGCACCATTAGCGGCCACTCCCTTAATGATCACCCTTCCAAAAGTATTCGTCGCCACATGATCGGCCACCACTTTCACTTTATATTCTCCCGGTTCCATGGCCGATATTACACCCAAGATTTTCTTTTCATCTCCCGCAGTACTGAAGGAGATTACTAAATCTATTTCGCCCGGCTTATCTAATTTAAATCGTTTAATATTCATTTTATTTTTTCTTGTGTCACTGTGACACTGCCTGCCCGCCGGCAGGAGGGTGTCACTTTCCTCAGCCCACACTTCCTACCATCTCCAACCCCACCAATCTATTCATCTCAACCGCATACTCCAAAGGAATTTCCTTGACCACCGGCTCCATGAATCCATTGACAATCATGGTACTCGCTTCATCCGCATTAATGCCTCTACTTTGTAAATACAAAAGCTGTTCTTCACTGACTCTACTTACTGTTGCTTCATGCTCCAAAATGACATCGTTCTCCATAATCTTATTCGTGGGATAGGTATCCGATCTACTTAACTCATCCAAAATCAGGGCATCACAGACCACCTTAGATCTTGACCCGTATGCTCCGGGGACCATTTGCACCATTCCTCTATACGTCGCCCTCCCCCCTCCCTTACTCACCGATTTGCTGACAATCAGAGAGGTTGTTTCGGGAGCCAGGTGAATCATCTTTGCTCCGGTATCTTGATGTTGTCCCGCACCAGCCCAAGCTATGGAGAGTAGTTCTCCGTGAGCTTTTCTTCCGGCCAATATACAAGACGGATACTTCATGGTTAACTTTGATCCCAAGTTCCCATCGACCCACTTCATTTCAGCGTTCTCCTCCACCCAAGCTCTTTTGGTCACCAGGTTGTAAACATTCTTAAACCAATTCTGAACTGTCGAGTACCGTACCCTGGCACCCTTCTTCACAAAGATCTCTACTACCGCCGAATGTAAAGAAGCTGACGAAAACGATGGGGCAGAACAGCCTTCAATATAATGCACCCTACTCCCTTCATCGGCAATTATCAAAGTCCGCTCAAACTGTCCGGCACTTTCGGTATTAATCCTAAAATATGCCTGCAAGGGGAGTCCTACATCTACGTTTTTAGGTACATAGACAAAGGATCCACCGCTCCAAACCGCACTGTTTAACGCGGCCAATTTATTATCTCCAATCGGCACCACTTTCCCAAAATACTCCATGACCAATTCCGGATACTGCTTTAGACCTTCATCCATCGACAAAAATACAATCCCTTTTTCAGCCAAGTTTCGTTTCAGCGATCCATAGATTACTTCCGAGTCATACTGCCCTTTGACTCCGGCCAACATTTCCCGTTCTGCCTCAGGAACACCAATTTTTTCAAAAGTCTTCTTGATGGCATCCGGCACTTCATCCCAGGACTTCGCTTGATCCATTTTTGGCCTAGTGTAATAATGAATCTCTTCACCATGAATGGGGGAGAGGTCCCCACCCCATGTCGGCATAGCCATCCCTTCATATATTTGTAACGCTTTCAATCTTCGGTCCAGCATCCACTCCGGCTCCTTTTTCATAGCCGACATCTTTCTTATCAAATCTTCATCAAGCCCTGTCGGAGATTGATACTCATACTCCACCTCATCCGTATGTCCCAAACTATAAGGAGTATCCTGTAACTTATTTTGATCAGTCTTTTTACTCATATATCTTATAGCCTTCTTTTTCTAAGTTATCTACAACTTCCTTACTTCCCCTGTCCACCACTTCCCCATTCTTCAACACAATTACTTTGTCCGGAACCAAATACTTTAACAACCTTTGATAGTGGGTAATTACCAATACACTCATTTTTATTTCTTTCACCATCTCAGACACGTTTTCGGCAATTAACGACAAAGCATCTATATCCAGACCAGAGTCTACTTCGTCCAAAACCAACAATTTTGGTTTCAAGACCCTCATTTGGAGTATTTCCATTTTCTTTTTCTCTCCTCCGCTAAATCCTTCGTTTAGATTACGATTTAAAAGTGTTGGGTCTACTTTCAGCTTTTCCGCTTCCTCAGCAATTTGTTTTTTCAGATCCAAGGCACTCACCGTCAATCCTTTGGCTCGGAGAACCGCCAACAACATTTCCCTGATCGTTACCCCTGGGATGGACGTTGGATACTGAAAAGCCATCATTATCCCCAGACGGGCTCTCTCTTCCGGTTTCATTTCCAATAAGTTATTCCCTTCAAAAAATATCTCACCTTCAGTTACTTCATATATAGGGTTTCCGATCAAAGTATTCGCTAGTGACGATTTTCCTGACCCATTCGGCCCCATTAGAGCCATCACTTCGCCTTTTCCTATTTCCAAATTAATCCCCTTCAAAATCTCCTTATTTTCGACTTTTACTAATAAATTCTTTATTTTGAGCATATTTTTATTTAATTAAATCCTCCAAAGTATACTTTTCCAGTAGTCCCACAATTTCTCCTGTCAATCTCCCCATAAATCCCTGCTGGCCACACCCCCCTATCATTGGGCAAGCCGCACAGCTCACCGGTTCCACTTCACCCTCAATGGCCTCCAGAGCCTCTTTTATCTGCACTTCTTTGGGTTCGTAGTTAAGGCTAAATCCCCCACCCTTACCTTCTTTTGAGTTCAGGATTCCTGCCTCTACTAGGGAATTGGCTATCTTCGCCATGAAGGCTCTCGGCATGCCTAGACTAGCCAGTTCTTTGAGGGAAACACGCCCACTCCGCCCTCTTTGAGCCAAGATTGAAAGCAAAGCCATGCCGTAATCCGCCTTCTTTGTGAGTGTAAACATATACTTGGACTATTATACTCCAAGTATCCCCTTAGAGTCAATCCAAATTATTGGTTTAAAACAACTCCATCTGAGTTTCCACTAGCCTCACCGACTCCTCTTCAACAGGATAAGAAAAATCTACCTCAATCTCCCGAAGCTCATTCCATCGATCTTTGAACTTCAACTTTTTATTTTTCAAACCATAGTCGTAAACCCCCTTGGTCACTTCCACATCCATCTCACAGTACTTTTTTAGATTAGCCAGGCTCTCCGGATCCCCTTTGGCCCACCACGTTACCGCATCGGCTCCTCCGGCAATTTTACCTTGTCCCAAAGTTTCCTTCGCCACACTATCCAGTTTCACTCTATGTCCAAACGCAAGTCTGATCATATCTAGGACGTCAAAGTGTTTCAGTTTGGTAAAGTCTCCTTTTTCATAAATACCGTTCATGGCCGGATTATCAAAACCAAATGAGTTATATCCGATGATTCGATCGGCTTCTTCAAACCAACCCCACATGTCATCAAAAAACGTTTTAGGTCCATCTATTTTAGGAGCCGCATCAGGAGTCCAAAAACTTTTCATCTCACCCGAAACCTCATTTAGATCTTTGTCCACTTCTCTTCTGTATGCAGACACTACTGAAATACCTAAATCTTCTGGACTCCTCAATTCTGCATCGTTAAAGAAGTTTATTGTTTCTACATCATAAATTACCTCAATCCTGTTTCCACCATTTGTCATCAGTAACATATTTAACCACAACTTTAATGATCTGGCATCCGAAATCTACGAACTGAGACCTACCTTCGCTTCTTGCCTTCCCAAAAAAGCATCTGCTTTTTCAAGAACTTTCCGAAGAAAAAAACCATCAACCCCGTTCCAACAATTGGCAGATAATACTCCCAAACCCCGGTGGCCAGCAACTCAGTCGGTACCGGAGACGCTGTAGGAGTAGCTGTCGGGGTTGCCGCGGGGGTTGCGTTGAAATTCAGGTTAAAAGTAATCGACTGAAGGCCAGAGGTAATCACGACCGTACTAACACCGGGATCTAATACTCCAGGTGTAAAACTCCAATTTCCACTCGGACTGGCTGCCAAGGTCGCATCCGTCGAAGTCTTAATCTTTATATTTACTATTGACGATGGTGAAGCTGTTCCTTCCATCATCGGAATCGCCCCTGAATAGCTGATGTTGGTATAGTCAACACCGACGGTAGACAACACTCCCACTCGTGTCAAACTTAATTCTTGGGCAAACACCATCCCCACCGAAAGAAATAATCCTAAGGTCCAGAAAATATAAATAATTTTTTTCATTAGAGGTTTAAATCTATTTCTTGATTCACTACAGGTAATACTACTTTAACATCTTGTAGCTCTAGATGGATTTTTTCTCTGAGTACCAAACGCGGAAGTTCTTCACCGTGAACCAACGCAATTTCTTCTAATCCTTCAATTTTTTTCAGCCATGAAATTACCTGACCTTGATCAGCATGGGCACTCATCGTCTTTATTTCCGAAATTTCAGCCTTAATGTTTATCCAGTTTCCCCAGATATTGACACTATTCTTTCCATCCAAAATCTCTCTGCCCAAAGTTCCCTCCGCCTGGTAACCAACAATCACCAGCTGGGTATTAGGGTCTCCCAAGTAGTTAATTGCGTGATGAATAATTCTTCCCCCACTCATCATGCCACTACCTGCCACAATCACCTTTACCCCATCATAATTTTTTACCTGTTTACTTTTTTCAATTGTGTCGCATATTATCAACCCCGGAAAATCAAAGGGGTCGTCGTTCTTAGTTTGTCGTTGCAAGTCCTTACTATATAACTGAGGAAAGTCTCTAAAAACTTCTGTTGCCTTTATTGCCATTGGACTATCCAAAAAAACGGGAGTTTTGACATCCATCCTGCCTTCTTTTTTTAATTGATCAAATAAATATAAAAGTTCTTGCGCTCTTTCTATCGAAAAAGATGGAATCAAAACGGTCCCCTTTGTAATTTCTGCCTTCTTGATGATCTTGGTCAAATCCTCCGCTTCTTTCCTTGGTCCGTGAGTCTCGTCACCATAAGTCGATTCCACTACCGCGATATTTGCTTTATTAACGAAATGAGTTGGTGAAAGCAATGGTTCCGGTGTGTTGCCCAGATCACCACTGAAAACCACTCTTTTTCCCGTTGACCGTTCTTTCACAATAACACTGGCTGACCCCAAGATGTGGCCTGCATCCACAAAAATGATACCAAAGTCGCCAACATCGAAGGATTTATCATATTCGACAAGCAAAACTTGTTTAAGTATTACCTCCACATCCTCGTCTGTATATAATATTGACTTCGCTTCGGCTTCTTTTGCAATCTTAGCTGCATCGTGAAGTACTAGCTCGACCAATGCCTTGGTAGCCTCCGTCATAAATATTGGACCATTGAAGCCATAGTGCGCCAATAAAGGCAGTCTACCGCAATGATCCAGATGAGCGTGAGTCAGCAAAACTGCCGACAATTTATTAAAATCAATACTTGGTTTTACCGTGTTCAAACCCACCTCCTCCGGCTTACCCTGAAACATTCCAAAATCCACCATTAGGCTAGTACTTTCTCCTGTCAATAAAAAGTTAGATCCTGTTACCGTCTTTGCCGCACCTAAAAATTTCAACTTCATATTTCCAGTTTAACAGAATCGCTGAAGATAAAAATGTTTTTTCGACCCTCCTTTGCTAGAATGAATATATGGACTGCCCGCACTGTCATCAGCCACTTTCGACCATCGAAATAGAAACTTCCGATGGACACATCCACTTTATTGAAGAATGTCTTAACTGTGGCGGACACTTTATAGACCCATATCTGGCCAACTTCCTCACTCTCGAAACCACCAGAAATATCGACTCCATCATCCCTAAAAGTCGTGCCGTCACCGCTACAAATCCTGTCTGTTCAAAATGCGGACAACCAATGTCTGGTATCAAAGATGATTCTGTTCCTCAAACAGTCACTGTTTTTACCTGTCCTAACAATCATGGGGATTTTTTTCCCAAGAACCAGCTTTATCTCTTTAAACAAGCTCAGCAATCAAAAATATATTTTCATAAACTTTGGGGAATACCTCTAAAATCTGCTTTTGCAGTTCTCATACCCATATTGGTCATCTTTTCTCTTGCCACCTTATTACCTTCAATTCTGGAACAGGCCACCACTACTCAGGAAAACCGCATCAAAGCCTCAGAGATTCTCACTCCTCCGCTCATCACCACCATCTCCTCTACTCAGGTTCTTATTTCTTTCTCTACTCAAAAACCAGCTAGAACTTCCGTTCGTTTTACGGAAGGTCTCATCAAAACCTTTATTGTTTCGACTATACCTCAAACTAACCATCTCCTCAGCGTCGAAGATCTTCCTCCAGGCACCTTATTCAAATACGTCATCGTTATCGATGCTGGTGAAAAACCAGTCAGCACTTCAGAGTACACTTTCTCCACACCATAGCTCACAATAAACTATTGACTTCCTTATTTAGCGTTAAATGAACCAAAGAACTCTTACCCCATACGAAATAAACCACCTCCAAAAACATGGCTTTTCCAAACCTCTTGATTCCATTGGTGAACAACCGGTCGAATATATTACCGGACATGCGGAATTTTGCGGACTGGATTTTTTGGTAAACCCCTCAGTATTAATTCCTCGACTTGAATCCGAAAAGATTGTTCATTTTGCCGTCGACTATATTAATAGGCAAAATTTAGCTCATCCAGCCGTCGCCGATATTGGCACCGGCTCCGGCTGCCTTGGTCTTTCGGTTGCCGCTTATCTTATCAAGCAAAACACTCCCTACACTATCTACTTATCGGACATTTCGGCACTGGCAATCAAGCTGGCTAAAGAAAACGCCGGACGGATTTTGAGATCACCAGAGAATCTTTTTTTTCAGGAGTCAAATCTTCTGGAAAACTATCCACACATCAAGTTTGATATCATTCTGGCGAATCTCCCCTATATACCTTCCAATAATATTGCCACACTCCCAGAATCAGTTAAAGATTTTGAGCCGGTATCGGCATTGGATGGGGGTCCTGGTGGCACCCAAACAATCAATCGGTTACTAACACAGATTCCTCAATATTTATCCGATAGAGGTATCGTCATTATCGAAATAGATGACACTCACGATCTTAATAGTTTTTCATTCCCCCAAAAACTACAAGCTTCAATCGAAAGAGACCTTTTTGATGTTCCTCGCTTTCTCATAATCAATCAAAAAGAATAGTATTTGTTACAATTCAAGTATGAACAAATCATCGGTTATTGGCCTCACAGTAATCCTCCTTTCATTTTTCGTTATCCGTACCACCGACCAGACCAATCATTATGAAGTTCAGTCCGAACATGACTCTTCGTTATCTGGCGCCATTTTTGACAACACACCTGTCAGTCCTCCCCCATATATTGCAGATATTCCAATTCCTCCGAAAGTTTTGGGGGACTCCACTGCCGAAAAAATAATCTACGTCGACTTAACTAACCAAAGGCTGTATGCCTATGAAGGAAACAATCTGGTTTATAACTTTTTAGTCTCTACCGGTAAGTGGGGTCGAACCCCAACTGGAACTTTCAGGATTGCCAACAAATTCCGGTTCATCAAAATGAGTGGCGGATCAGCCGCACTTCACACTTATTACTATCTACCCAATGTCCCCTACACCATGTTTTTCGAAAACGGTCAGATTCCCGCCTCTAAAGGATTCTCCCTTCATGGTACCTACTGGCATAACAATTTTGGACACCCCATGTCTCACGGCTGTGTGAATATGAAGATTTCTGAGGCTGGCATTCTTTACAACTGGGCAGATCCCAAACTCCCCGAAGGAAAAAATTCCGGGGTTGCCACTAAAGACAACCAGGGTACACAGGTTATAATCTACGGTACTACTCCTAAATCTTGAACAATTGGTGTCCTCTAGCTTGCATGAGCAAAAGAAAGCTTGTTATAATACCGCATGACCAAAGCTGAATATTCACAATTAAAAAAGTTCTTTTCTCAATTCCCATCCAAAAAAATTTCTAAAAACGCACTCATCTTCAAGCCAGGAGATAAAATAGCTGACGTCTATTTTATGAAATCTGGTTATGTCCGAGTCTATACCAAAGCCCCTTTTGGAGAAAACACCCTTAATATCTTTAAACCTTTATTCTTGATCTCCGTCATTCACCATTTTACGAATTTAAGAAATAATCTGTTTTTTCAGGCCATTACACCCTCAGAAGTTTATATTATTCCCAAACAAGAGTTCAAAAATTTCTTAAACAATAACCCAAAAATGTCGAATATTATCATGGATTATTTCTTTAGTTCTCTCCTTCTATATATGACCAATCAGGGAGGCATTATCAATGGTAGTGCTATCAACAAAGTGGCCTCTGTTCTTCTTCAAATAGTCCACGATTACGGTGACACCAAAAACGGTCAACTAGTGGTCAATTTCCCGGCCACCCACCGCATTGTCGCCAGCTTAATCGGCCTCACCAGAGAAACAACTAGTGTCCAGATGAGCAAACTCCAAAAACTCGGAATTATCTCCACCAAGAGGAATCAATTTGTTGTTCGGAATTTGGAAAAACTTAAAGATTTAGCCTCAATTGCCGAATAATTTAACCAATCAGTATCAAGTATCTAATAAAATACTTGCCATAGCGTTAATAATCCAAACACGGTAAGAAAAACAATTATCACCTTTATCACAACTTTTCTCCATACCGGCGGTCTGAGTTTTGTCTGAAGCGACGTAGTGTTTAGCCATAAAACTAGTATCGTATATACCACCATCGTCCAGGCATTGAGCACCGCACTAATAAGCACTAACTGAAATGGCTCTTTAAATCCCAAAGCCAGGACTAAAAGCATTAGCCCTATTTGTCCCCAAAGAAGTCTGTAAAAATATTTAGGCAGCTTACTTGATTCAAAATTTTTAATGTTAAGAATAGCCCAATTTTCAGCCAAAATTTTTCCGGTTGTGCCCAAAACTGACAACTGGGTCGCAAAAAGCATTAATCCCAGTATCACTAAGAATATTTTTCCGGCATATTGGAAGGTATACTGGCCAATAATATCTGCTTCCGCTATTACAAAATCTACCCCTGTCAACCCACTTGCTTTGTGATAAATAGTTTCATATGCCAAAAGAGATAATGAAACCATCGCGATTACTCCGGTCATCCAAAAAATCAGCCCCTGTTCCAGATTGGTTAGTTTCCACCATCTTGAAAATATTTTTAGACTATCACTATTAATTTCAAAATCTTTCCCAGTCAAGCTTATTTCTTCGTGTTTTCCTGTCAACAAACTCGTAATCCTGCCAGATCCGTGTCCCATTCCGTAGCCCTTCTCCTTAATGTTTTGAGATTGACCGAGATTAAGATTACCACCAGCACCTGAGAACACAATCGCACCCAAAAAAGCCGACGCTTGTAAACCAACAGGGAAAAACCAATAGCCCTCTCCTTTTCCAAACAATCCACCGGCCAAACTCTTCATTCCGCCCTTTGTCGCCAACCACCAGGAAATCCCTAGAACAAAAGGCAACCCAAATATTAATATAATTTTTTCAAGTTTTTCTTGGGTTCCATAAAGAACCGGTCCAAGACTTAGAATCGATCCAATAACGAGCAAAACAACCACACCAACGACTTCCGAATTTCCCCATCCCAGTCCTACCGTAAAAAGCCTTGCACCGGCCAATGTTATTCCCGGCCACATCCAAGGTATTATCGTAGAAACGATAAACCAAATCGGAATTATTTTTCCCGATTTTCTAGTCAAACCCACAAACACACTTTCTCCGGTTGCTAAAGTATACCTGCTAATCTCTAAATTAATAAACCACTGCATCGTTATGCCGGCTACCGCTCCCCATATTATTCCTAATCCATAATTAGCCGTTAAATACGGCCACAAAATTAGTTCCCCGATACCCAACCCCAACCCCAAAAGTATAAAACTCGGCCCAACCATTCTCCAAAACGAAGGAGGTGTTACCAAAACGGATCTTTTCAAGGAGGTGATTTCCATCTATTTCATGTTACACTACGCACCTCGTATAATAGAAGGCTGATGACCATTTTCCAAGCGATAATTCTTTCAATCGTCGAAGGCTTAACCGAGTTCTTGCCCATTTCCAGTACTGGACACCTAATTCTTGTTCAGAAGTATCTTATTATTACTACTTCTGAATTTACTAAAACTTTTGACATTGTTATACAGTTATCTGCAATTATGGCCGTTGTTTGGTTCTACAGAAAAATACTTTTTTCTCAGGTCATGATTTGGAAACAAAGCCTCATCGCTTTTGTTCCAACCGGTTTTATCGGTTTTCTTCTTTACAAATTAATTCGCAACACTCTTCTTGGGAACCCACTCGTTACTGTATATGCTCTCTTTTTCGGAGGAATCATACTTCTTGTTGTCGACAAATCAAGAAGACTTAATTTTGGCCAAAAAAAACATTCTGATCTTTCTCTCAAACAACTTTTTTCTATTGGTTTTTTTCAATCCATCTCAGTCATACCAGGAGTTTCTCGTTCGGCTGCCGCTATCGTTGGTGGCCTCGGTACCGGAATGTCTCGTGCACAGGCCGTCGAGTTTTCATTTTTTCTGGCCATCCCCACCATGCTTGCCGCCACAGGATACGATCTTCTAAAATCCGGGCTGGTTTTTTCTGGTCAAGAATATTCTCTGCTGCTGATTGGGTGCTTTTTCTCGTTCTTTTCGGCCATCATCGCCGTCAAATTCTTTATTGAATATGTCCAAAAAAACAACTTCACTCCTTTTGCCATTTATCGTATCGTTCTGGCCCTAGTCGTATTGCTCACCATGAAAGCATAAACCCTTTTTCCTCTTGTCAAAAAAAGATAGGGCTTTGCCAGACCCTATCTCCGTCTTCCTTTTTATTTTCTCAAAAGCTTCTTCTTTGTGGCGACGACTTTCCTTTTGGCTTTAGCTACTTCAGTTTTACCTTTCTTTATAGCTACCCCAACTGTCTTTTGCACTTTTTCTCGATTCTCTTTCTTGGACATAAACACAGCCGTGGCTCCAGCAGCGACACCAAGGACCGCAGCTCCCACCGCTGCTAACAAACCTCTATTATTTTTTTTGGCAGGCCTTCTCATTTTTTTATTTATTATTAACAATTTCATTCTACACAATCTTTACCCTACTCGCAAATGTAAGGTCAAAGCCACCATTCCGTTAATAATTTTAATATAATGGAATAACCAATGAATAATAAGATATTCAAATCTCTCCGTAACATTATTCTTATCGCCCTTACCTTTGGTCTCCCAATCGCCTTGCTAATTTATTTTCGGAGAGACTTTAAGACCTTAGAACAGATGATCCCCACCACTGGAATTACAGGGCCACTTTTCTCCGTTTTATTAATGGGAGTTTTGTCAGCTACGCCAATACCGACAGATCCAATTGTCATCCTAAACGGAGCCGTCTTCGGTCCCTTTGTCGGAGTGTTGGTTTCCTGGATGGGAAACAATCTCGCTGCCGCCATCGAATATTTCATCGGCAAAGGTATTGGCCACATCGCTGATTTTGACAAACAAAAGAAAACCATGCCCTTTGGTCTCAATAAATTTCCGGCCGACTCCATTGCCTTCCTCTTCTTGGGTCGCTTTGTCCCCCAAGTAGGTGGAAAGGTTGTCTCTATTACCGCAGGTGTCTACCACGTTCCCTACTGGCGTTACCTCTGGACCGCTATCCTAAGTAACCTCTTTGGTTCTGTCATTCTCGCTCTGGGAGGATACTCCATCCTCCATAATTTTCTCAAGTAACTATAAGTACTTCGTAAACCACAAAGTTGTCAAATCAGACAACTTCTCCATAGCACCATCCTCTTCAAATAGATGCGTCGCCCCAGCCACGATTTCCAACTTTTTTATACACCCGAGTTTTTGATATGCCAGTCGGTTATAACTTATCATCCCCTTGTCTTCTCCGCCAACAATCAAAAGGGTTGGAGACTCGATTAGATCCAAAACATCCATCGCCAAATCTGGTCGTCCGCCATGGGTGACTACTGCCTTAATTTTAGTTCCCCAAAATGCCGCTGCGGAAAGAGCCGCGGCAGATCCAGTACTAGCTCCAAAATAACCCAAAGAGCACTCCTTCAGGTTTTCGTTTTCCAAACACCATTTAGTTACTGCAATCAATCTTTCTGTCAGCATTTCTATATTAAACCTATTTTCTTTTCTCCCACTCTCCTTTTCAGTTAACAGATCAAAATGCAAAGTGCCCATTCCCAATCTCTGCAACTCTTTCGTGACAAGCGAGTTCTTTTCTGACTTTCTTCCACTCCCACTGTCATGCACAAAAATCACCAAACCAATATTTTGTCTAGGCATTTCCAGCACTCCCTCAAGGTCAGTGTTTTGAATCGATATTTCAATTTCCATCTACTTAAAATATAACAAATATTACATCTGATACTCAATACCTAGATTATTTTCCATAAAAATAGCCCCGACTTTTACATCGGGGCAAGATAGGACTAAAGAGAACTACGGTTGTCCAAAACCACCAAGCTGAGTCTGTGAGTAGGCAGCCGCACCCTGTGATCCGCGCGCGGCAGTCTGAGAGAAAGTTCCCCAGCACAGACGAATATCGTGTTCGGTTGCGGCCGGAGTAAGAATCCACTTATCCTGGATACCCATCCGCTTGAAGATGTCACGGAAGTCGGTACCCACGTTATCCTGGATGCCCATGCCGGACACAATGTGTGTTTCGCTCTGAAGCACATCGCGCATGATGTCGACGATTTCTTCAGGACGGCGGATGCGGTGACTGTGTTCATCGTGACCATCGGTTACGATCATCGTCGCGGAGCGGACGGGCACACCACGGTCCGAAAATTCCTGAGTCTTGGCCAGCACATCACCCAAAGCGACCACGGTCATATCGTAAAGCGGAGTCCCGCCATTCGCCCGATAATTATTGCTGTCCAAAAGCGGAACTTGTTCAATAGGGGTGAAAGGAATCACCACTTGTCCGTTCAGGTAACGCACGCACATCAAAATCGATTTGCGAGCATCGCTCTTGATCAGAGCACTCCGTACCAGGTTTACACCATCGCGGATGAGCTGTTCATTTCCGGCACCGGCAATCGAGCCGGAGTCGTCCACGAGCAGGGTACAGACGAAAACCTCAGACGAATGCACGTCCACTGCCGGTACACCCATGGCCGCATTGATCTGCGCGGCAATATCGGGGATAGACAGAATTGATTGAGCCGCTGAAGACAGGTTGCCCTCAGCGTTAGCGTTCGAAAACAGTGTCTGAATGTTTGCCACACCACTCTTAGAATTAGCCATTTTGTTTTCTCCTTGTTCGAAATTTAAATTTTAGACTTACAGCTTGATCCCGGGCCAAGATTCGATCGGATCAGTCGACTTCACAATGTTCATGCCGGCCTTTGCAAAGCGAGCAAAAGCAGCGTTGGCATTGTCGGTGTGATCAACCACGCCGGGTACAACCACCGGGCTTGTGCAATCTTCGACCAAGTAGACCTTCTTTGCTAAAGACGGATCCACAGCCACAATTTCAGTCAGAAAATCGTCAACAGACCAGGAATAGCAATGACTCTTGGCCTGACCAACAATCGCCAGGTAATCGTAAGCCATCAAAGACTTAACGAATCCCGTACTTTTCTGCGCAATCGCCTGCTTCATGGCAAACAAGACTTCTGGGCGTAAAGCCGAGTAATTCTCGGACAAGACGTTACCACCCTTAATCTCAGTATGTGCATCCACTTCGCGAGCGAAGCTGTGGAACATCGCGGCCTCATGGAATGAGGCAACCAGCGCGTGACCAATACCACCAAGCATAGCGTGGTACGGCCAAATGGTGAGTTTGTAACGACCTGCAGCTTCGAGCTGTGAATTGTAATCCAACAGATGTCCCTGCAACCAGGCATAATTTGCACCAGGCACACGGGAAACAACTGCCGGATTTACCATCCACTTACCGGACTTGATATCAGCCGTGCTGACTTCAGAGTAGGGCGCAGGATGATTCCCCTTAGCATCAACCAACCACATCGCGTGGAAGATCTGTTGAGTAGTGTGGGTATCCATTGTAATTTCAAATCCTGTGATGGAACCCAAATTGCGATAGATAAACTCCACAAATCGGCGTGAATCATCCACAGCCCCGGTGCCCGAGCGTCCACCAACGAACAATTCAAAGCCGGGAATACAGAAGGTGTTCTGGTTATCGATCGCCATTACACCAAAGCGCACCTTGTCTTTCGACGCAGGTTTGATTCCGTACCATTTAGCCCATTTCGGAGCTTCGGCGGCCAACATTTCATAGTTCGGTTCCCAAACTTGGTTAACTTTCTTCGGATCATAATGAGCAGGCATAGGCAAATTGGACATTTTATTCTCCTTTTAATTCGTTATCGGATCGAGAGTTTCACGATTTCGTGCTTACGAATTACAAAAACACCACCCGAACTTGAAAGCAAGAAGGAATTCTCGTCTAGATATGGCTCTGTATCGGGAAACTCCTTAGTTTGGACAATTCTGCCGGATACAATCTCGGCCCGAACCATCCCCTGGTCTGTTGCACTCAACACGAAATTACTGACCGGCAACTTACCCCGGATCTTCCCCAACCATGAACCATCTCCCATTTCGGCCTCCGCACTTGCTTCAATTCCCCCATCGCTATTGATCACCTGCACCCGGTTCATGATTTTAGACCCAATCTTTTCCGTGGTCATAAACCATGCCTTAGAGCCGGTAAATACACAAGTAGAATCAATTAGCTGACCCTTCACAGGAGAAATCTTCACCGTATCATTTATCCCGGATCTATCGGCATCAAACACAAAAGCTCGGGTAAGGCTTCCGGCCCGGTAAAAACCGAAACCGAAATTCTCCCCAACCCAGAAGAGCGTTTGACCCTCAAGTACCGAGCCCACAATCTCCGGCCCAATAGCTTCATTTCGATATAAGATTCCCCCGCTGGACCAGTACCAATGTTTTGAGTTGGCATCGATCAATGGCAGGTTTCCATAGCTATCGACCGGGACATTTTCGATCACCTTTCCGGCTTCAAGTACTACCATCCGACCATTTTTGGCCAGAACGGTTTTCTTTCCCTGCAACCGGTAGCGCATGTTAGAATCCAAGTCTCCTTCGAGTGCTACACTCCCATCTTCCCGGATAAACTTCCCGTTTTCGTGATAGATGTACTTAAGCTCTCCATTCTGAACCGAAGCGAAGATAACCAAACCTCGAGTCTGGAAAGCAAAATCAGCGCGAACACTCCCTCGAATCTGGGTAACTTTATGGGTTACGATGGATGCTGTGGAACAGTTCGGACATGCCGACTTGGCATGTTCCAAACCGCATTTGGGACACTTTCCGAAACGAATCTCCAAGAATTTAGCCGGAAACTCTCCCCGAAACCCTTTTTCGTAGGTTCGGAAGAAAAAATCCAGCAAATCATCAGGCAACACCTTCAAGGGAGTTGCGGGTTTGGGGTAAGTGACTTCAGCATTAAAAACGCTTATTCCGCGAAGGGGACGCACATCTTGCTTTACTTTCTTCGCATGGTCCTTTGGATTGTAAATTCCTCCCCAAGGACGCACAAAAAGCAAGGTCTCAAATAAAATCGTCGTAAAGGCGTACCAGTCCGACAACTTATCGTGAGGCTTCAAAAGAATCGGCGAGGTCATCTTCGGATCACATAGTCGGGGATCAACATAGTTTGCCGTAAACAGCCGGCTTAAGTACTTGCCGTACTGCATACTGTCGGCATCTACGATTCGAACGAATGATCCCTGTTTGAGTGCATTTAACGAGTTGAAGTCGGCTATCACCACGTCTGCGTCATGAATTTGTTTCACGGTCGGATGTAGATCGGCAAACGCCTCCAGCATCATGTTGCAATCAATTCCACCCATTTCTCGAAAATCACGATCTGTGAATGAAAACAGTGGCTCAACGCCTCTTAAGAACTCCATTGTATATCCAAAAATCTTACGGCCGTTGACATCCGTCAGCAAACCTGTAGGCACCACTACTCTTGGAGGTAGTTTTGCGAAAGGGAAGTCCTTCAGTTTTGTCTGATGGACAGCAATTCTTTCTGCAGCATATTTTTGCTGAATCGGGTCCAACTCAAAGTCTGGATCATCCGGTTCTTTAAAAATTTTTGCCACTTCACCACCACCAATGTCGTAGATGTATGCTTCTCCTCCTTTACCAACAAGTTTGCTTGGCTCCAAGGAGATCCGCACACCATTTCTGTAAGCAACTCTGTGCATGATTTCCTCCAGTCTAATATCTTCTTCCCACTACCAGCGCAAGATCGTCGGTGATAATGGCAGGGTGTACTTCTGCTCGTTTTTCATCCCATTTGATGATTTTTTTCTCGGTTGCCAACTGGTTCAACCGCCATCCGAGTGAAAACGTGTTATCGAAATAATCCTTCTCGTTCCAGAACTGCTCAGGACCACCAACTTCTGTGTTGGTTCCCGGTACACGTTTCTTGGAGTCCGAAAGAATTCCCCCCAACCCGTCCGTTGAAATCATTACTGATTCCACCGATCTTGTCGGCACTACTTTCTTCACACTCAACTTCAGTTCTTCCGGAGACATTTTTCTTAAAGATGTTTCTACTAGGTTAAAAGCCAGGTATGGCGGCATATTGTCCACCGGGTTTGGCCTCACCTCGTACATCTCTCCGTTGAGGAAGTAATAACCGTCCCCGAGAGACACAAACAATGTGATATCGGGTGTTACTACCATCCCCACCAGGGTAAAAAGAAAATGACTAATCACGACTTGTTTGTAGTTTCCGCCCATTCCTCGGGCTGCATCGTCCATTTTTTCCAAGGAGTGTCTTTGAACATCTCCCCAGAAGCCTGTACTTTGCAAGGTGCTGTTCCAGCGCCATTTCGATGTAGTTTCCAGTTTAGCCGCGACGTAATTAACAGCAGTTGTAACTCCTTGTCTTGATCCCATCTCCGAATATGGTGAATAAATTGCATCACCGCATCCATCAGCCACAAAAGCCACTAAAAATTCCGGCTTTTGAAGCATTTTGAGTGCATCTTGGCAGTTCTTCTTAGTCGCTACATGATCCGCTCCAATAACAATTCCAGAGCTAAACATAAATTGACTCACGTCTTCCTCCTTCATTTCTTAAACTAACATAGTTCACTTGTCAACGTACATCGTTGATTATAGTACCTAAACGTATCAAACCATGTCTTTATCAACTTCTACTTATTGTATATCATACACCAACT
This sequence comes from Candidatus Collierbacteria bacterium GW2011_GWC2_44_18, assembly GCA_001000865.1. Lineage (GTDB taxonomy): Bacteria > Patescibacteriota > Microgenomatia > UBA1400 > MFAQ01 > UBA10133. Next base: position 42,572 of record LCIE01000001.1, read on the forward strand.
CCTTGTCAATACTCAATTTAGGCTCATTTTCATAGGTTTTGTCCAAATTCTTTCGTGAATATAATATAGGACAGTAGCCTAAGTAAATCGGTATCTTTCTTTCAATTTGACATTCATTCTAAACAGCCATACCATTACAGTATGAACAAATCAAGTTTCTTGGTAAAAGCTATCTCTGGCTTCTTCCTTTTTCTGATACTCGTTTCACCAGCACTGGCAACGAAACCAGACAATATCGGTGTTGGTGCCGGTAACTCAAAAAAACCAACAACCATCGTTACCACCGCCAGAATGAAGTCTTGCCAGGCCAAAGAATCGGCCGTCAAAATACGTATGACCCAATTAACGAAACTCGTTACTACCATGGAAACGGTTTTCGATAAAATCTCCAACCGTGTCATAAAATACTACACCGAAAAGGTTGTTCCTTCCGGAAAATCACTATCCGATTACACTACCTTAATCAACAATATCTCCACTCAAAAATCATCTGTTCAAACCGCACTCGACAAAGCCAAGGCGGATATCTCCGCTTTCAATTGTGACTCCGAAAATCCAGGAACTCTCTTGCTCCAGTTTAATACCAATATGAAATTGGTCAAGGGTGCTCTCAAAACATACAGAACGGCCATCAACAAGCTCATTGTCGCTATCAGGACTATCCCCACCCCATCCCCAACCACCACTTCCACTAATAATATCAACACTAATTAAATGTCCAAAAGTAAACCATCTATGACCTACGCAACCAAAATAATCATTCTCGCCATTCTCGCCATCATTGTTGGATATCTGGTGTCCTCCGGGAAAACGAGACCAACCTCCTTCACTCAAATCAACGCACCAACCGAGAACATACAAGATGAAGGTGGGCTGAACCAAGCTCAGGATGAACTGGATACTATTAACGTTGATAGTCTAGACAGAGGACTAAATCAACTGTACTCAGAAGCCAACACTTTCTAGTTTAGAGAATATATCCAAATCTTACTATTCTCTGACTTGCATAAACTTTCTGGAACCGACCACAAACCAGTAGGCTGAACTTCCGGTACTATCAGGTCTGGTTGTATACGTTACCAGTAAGTCCCCTCCCGCCCACCCCGACACATGATCAATCACATCCATATTTTTGGACTGCTTCCAGTACTCCCCCACTTCCAAAAACTTCTTCCCATCGTCAAATAAACCTCCATCTGCTTTAAAGACATAGTAGTCTTTCCCATTCAGATCGTTCTTTTGTATAAAAAGATATTTATTATCCGATGACCAACTATTAAACGGTATTACAAACGTTTGACCCGGATCTGCAACGGTATCAAAAAGTAATAAGCTACTATTTTTCTGACTGTCAAATATTTTGAAGGAATATCTGGCCCTCTCTCCCGTTATGACTCTCTCTCCTACAAGTTTCAAACTTCCGTCGCTATTTGTCGCTTCATCTAATCGTGTGGGAGAAACTTCCGTAGCTTCGACTACCACCGAAGGATTGGGTTTCTGATTTATTTTGGCAGAATATAAATAGAATGCCGTTAACGTTACGACTAAAGCTAACCCTACCACCTTCTTTGATACCATGTCTAAAGTTTAGCATAACATACATAATTCCTTGTAATTTCTGTTACATTTTAAGTACATGACCATCGGAGTAGTGATTGCTATCGAAGCAACAGAGAGCTTTTTGCCAATATAAGGCTCGTCCAGAAAGAATTTCCCTAGTGATCAAGTTACCAGCTCATGTCGCCACAATTTAATATCATTGTTTTTGTTTAATAAGTTTGTATATAACGCTCAATTTTGGTATCGTTATAGATATGAAGAAACCTCCAATATTATTAATAGCACTGGCTGTCGTAATAATCGGTGCAATCGTTTTTTACTTCACATATTCAAAAAAAACTAATACAAGTTTAAATATCGGATCAAGTGAGTGTGGTCAATTCTCCAACAAAGATGGATATACTGGCTGTATGAGTATCGTCAGTGGTAAGGAAAAGAAATGTAAGTTTAAGATCGATAACAAAGTAAATGAAACTACTCAGCAAATGGAATTCACCTATACCTGCTCACCCAAGTAGTCAAAGCCACAAAAAAATTGAGCCTGACAGTACAACGATTATGAAAGTATCGGTTATGGTTCACCTCAACTCAAATAGGCCAATAATCGAGGAGAACCTACTTCAAATGTCAAATTATAGGACAATGCTCCCC
>LCIE01000002.1 GCA_001000865.1 Candidatus Collierbacteria bacterium GW2011_GWC2_44_18
AACAAAACAGGCACAAAGAAACAAAGTAACTAAACCATAATCAAAAACAAACAAAACAGAAGAAGGTACTAACAGGAGGTTAATTATTCAACGGTCTCACATGTATTTTATTATTTCAGCCATTTTTTTGACAAGCTTCCGATAAAGAGCATTAATATCCCCAGCAGTGCCAGTCCAAAGGTAGTTGTCAGCCCTCCTGACGGCACCAGGACACCTGATTCGGTCGCCGGCATCGACGTTACAGTTGGAGATGGGGAAATACCTATCAATGGAGTTGGCGTAACTATCGGTGTCGCCGAAGGAGTTGCGGTGAAGGCTGGTTGATTACTAAGTAGTACTGTAAATGTCCTGACAATTTTTTGGACTTGGTTGGCCGAATCTGAAAACTCCACTGTCAGAGTGTGAGACCCCGGATCAAGTAGTTGAGGCGGAGTCCATTTCCAATTACCATCTGTATCGGGCTGGACTACTTGCGTCATCTCTACCGAGTTTAGGGTCAGCTTTACTACAGATCCCACCGGGGCTTTCCCGCTAAACTCCGGTTTGTCGGTGGCAATTATTTCTCCATTCGTTGCCGGGTTTAAAATCTTTACTGAAGAAGTTGCCTCCAACTGTTCTGATAGAGTGAGCTGGTCAGTTTCCAATTGGAAACCGGTACCCGTTTGTGCTTTGGGTGTTTCCCCTTCCAAGCTGGTCACTAGCTGGCCTGTGTCCGAAAAACTTTGATTCTTCCCCATAACTATATCCGGGACAGGTTTATCCTTATTTGTATTCGTCAAAGCCGTTGCTGTTCCGATATTTCCAGCTTGGACAAAAATCGATAACAGTGTCTTTCCCGGATCATAGGTTAAGACTTTTCCATCCTTGTCCCTTGAATTGGCAAGATTAAGTCTCCATGTTCCATCTGTTTTGGTAATTGTCGACAGAGTTTGTCCTCCTTCGGCTTCGACAAAAACAATTCCTCCGTTAATCGGATCTCCGGTATTGCGGACTACTTTTCCAGAGATCAGATCTTCCGGAGGAGCAATCGCTTGTGCAGTTGTCCGGACCGAAAAAGGTTTACTGTTATCGTCATAGGTGCCCGACCCGGAAATAATTAAGAAGTAGTAGGTGGTGCTTGGCGAAAGACCGGATACGTTTACCGTATGATTGTTATAACTCTGGGAAGTACCGGAGATTTGATCCCGGACATCACCGGCAGGAGTAACTATTTTCGCCGGATCCTCCGAATATTTAATTAGCCCGGTCAAAGGAGTGTCTGTTGTCCAACTCACACTAAACGTGGAAGCGTTCAAGTTCGAAATCTTTAAATTTTTCGGACTTTCCGATGGACCGGCTTTGGACTCCAGCCCTTGCCTCATATTTACCAAGATCACTCCGGCCACCAAACCAGCGATGAGAATAAATATTCCTAGTATCGTCGGTATTCGTTTGGACATCAGTCCCTTTATGGCCATTTTATAGTGGTGTGTTTATCGGCGCGGACTCTGTTGCTAACAGAGGAGCGGTGGGTGACGGTGTCACTGGAGGAACCATCACCAACCCATTAATATCAGCTTCAGTCACCAAAGTTCTTTGATCCAAATTTTTTATCACGGCCTCATCTATGGTGCCATCAAGAGGCTTAATTATCTCGATCTGTTCCGAGGTTAACTGCGTTTTTGTCGAAGCGGAAAATATTTGAAATGCTAATATTCCTCCAACGATCGATAATCCCATGATACCTACTAATAAAATATAAATAGAGAGTGTCTTTTTAGGTTTCATGACTCAGAATAAAAATAAAAATAAATTAGGCAATTTGCTTTTACGGTTTTGACCTCATTGGCCATCGTTGGTTCGGATGATAGAGTGATACTATCAAGAACAGCTAGTCTGTCCAGGTTTTCCATTTCTTTCAGGAACCCATCGATATTGTTAGGGTCTCCGGTTACCGTAAAAGAGACCCCTGTTTGGATAATATTGTTTTGGTTTTTTGATAGAATTTTTTGAAACATGTCGCTCACCCCTTTTGTTGTTCCGAAGATCCTCACACCGGGCATACTCACCGTTTGCACCGTCAGCCCCCGCCTTCTGGCAATCAGCTCTATTCTCCCCGCCATGTCCTGATACGAGAACTCATTGGGAACCGCTTCGTCGAATAAATGCAGTTTATCCTGAAATTTATTTATATCTGCTTGGGCTGAAAATACTTGAGCGATCTTGTTATCTGCCTTTTTATTTACTGAATTCAGATCCTCCACTTTTTTCTGAAGAGATGCCACGTTGGTCAGCGTGGGACGAATAGCCGCAAAAATTAGCATGGTTACGGTAAATACTGAAAGAATTACTTCCAGCGAGGCTTTGACCTCCGGTCTTTGGTAAACCAGACGAACTCGCTGGTAAAAAAGAGAATATTTTTCGTTGTCTATTAACGCCATTATTGAAAAGTAGTCTGAATATTAAACTTTACTGTTCCGGTAGTTTGATCAAAACTAGTTTCTTTCATTGACAGACGAGTCGCTCCACGAAATTTCTTGAGACTACGAAGCAGTTGGGCAAATCCCAGCTCCGAATCTGATTCTCCGACCAAAGTCATACCTGTTTTGTCAACAGTTAGTTTTTCTAGTCTCACTCCAGCCGGCATAATCCGACTCAGCTCGCCGTATCTTTCATTGAAAGCCAGATTTCCCATCAAATACCCATTTACCGGCGTTTGTTTTGCCAATATCGTCCTTATAATCCTTTCGGTATCGGCAAAAGCTTGAATCTGAGCTTGTTTTTGATCTACCTCTTCTTTTAGGTCATTTACTTTCTTGTCGAAATAAAATCGGGAACCAAAAGCCAGTAACACCACAAACTCGGTTAAGACAACCAGTACTCTTCCGGAAGTCGTCGCCCATGTCAGAAATTTTCCCAAAGTTGAATAGCTAAAGCTATCTTTAGGCAATAAGTTAATATGAAAAACACCTTGCTGAGCGGCCACACTTTCAGTATATCAAAGTGGGGGACTGAAAAATACTTCTCGTCTTAAACGGCAACCTTTTTGGAGAGTCTGGCCTTGATTCTATCGGCTTTTCCTTTTTTAATGACTCCCTTTTTGGCAGCACGGTCTACAGCCGAGAAAGCTTTACCAAGTGATGCCACCGATAATAGCTTCTTGAATTCGTCTACGGCCGATTTGGCCTTTGTTTTGGTAGATCTGTTGAACACGGCTTTCTTTTTGTCGGCTCGGAGTTTCTTGATTGCGGATTTGGTTATAGGCATGTACTTATTTTATCATGACCTTCTGCTTCTGGCACATCTATGTTTCCTGAATTAAAATAGCTAAGTGGTAAATCGAATAATTTCCAAATCTCAAGAATTTTTGAACCGGAAAAGTAACAGCATCCTTTCTGCTGCTGTGATTATCGGCATTTCCTATCTGGGCTCCGCTCTTCTGGGGCTGATCAGGAACCATCTTCTCGCCGCCCGCTTCTTTGGGGGCATGGAAGCTGACCTTGATGTTTATTTCGCCGCTTTTGTCATCCCTGATACTGTTTTTCAACTACTGGTCGTCGGTGCTGTCTCAGCTGCTTTTATACCCGTTTATCAAGAATACTGTAATAAATCAAACGAAGTAGCCAACAAACTTGCCAACACAGCTCTTACCTCCATCGGTTTCTTCCTTTTTATCTTCTCCGTCATTATTGTTATTTTTGCCCGGCCTTTGGCTGGTCTTCTGGCTCATTTCCCTCCCGAAAAGCTAAATCTAATGGCTAACTTAATCCGTTTAATGGCCGTCGCCCAAATACTCTTTGCTGTTTCGGCCTTCATCACTGGTGTCCTCCAATCCCAAAGACGTTTTTTGATTCCTGCTCTCGCCCCACTTCTCTATAACGTCGGTACCATCACCGGCATCTATTTTCTTTCGTCTCGCTATGGAATTTACTCGGCCGCTATCGGCGTTGTCTTTGGAGCCTTCCTTCATATGGCTATCCAGCTTCCTACAGCCAGGGCCCTTGGTTACTGGCCCAAAATAAATTGGGATCCTCGCCACCCAGGGGTGCTTTCGATGCTCAGGCTAATGCCTCCAAGAGCTCTGGCACTGGGTTTAGACCAGATTGAGCGTTGGGTGGCGGTCAACCTGACTTCTCTTTTGGCGGTCGGTTCGCTTTCCATTTTTAATTTTGCCCGCCAGCTTTATGTTCTCCCTATTTCTCTCTTCGGGGTTTCTCTCAGTCAGGCATCATTCCCTACCCTCGCCCAAGAGGCTCTCCTGGACGACAAAACTAAATTCAAGGGCACTCTCAGCAAGTCCATTCTGCAAATCTTTTTCTTTGCTCTCCCGGCGAGTGTCCTAATACTGGTTCTTCGGGTTCCTTTGGTTCGTCTCGCCTTCGGTGCCAAAAATTTTCCTTGGGAAGCCACTCTCCTTACTGGCAAAGCCCTTGCCTTTCTCAGTCTGGCTATCGCTCCCCAAGCCGTCACCAATACTTTGACTAGGGCTCTCCACGCCCTTAAAGATACCAAGACTCCCTTAGTTATCGGCTTTATTACAATGCTGGTTTTTGTGGGAATGGCTTATCTATTAGGCTTTGTTATCGAGAGAGATGTCGCCGGTATTACCCTAGCCATGTCTATTGGTAATTTAATTGATTTCATCCTTTCCTATGTGGCTATCCGTAGAAAGGTTGGGCCATTGGGGATTTCGGTCAGAATGATAAAAATGATTTTTGTAAGTTTCTTCACTGGTATCTCTCTTTGGGTACCCATGCGACTTCTAGACCAGCTTATCTTTGATACTACCAGAACCGTCCCCTTAATTACCCTAACCTTGGTTGTCAGTGCGGTTGGTTTCTCTGTTTATCTATTCTTTTGTTGGCTGTTCGACATTGAGGAACTTCAGGACGTCTTAGATATCGTGAAAAAGATTGGTAATTGGCGTAAAATACTGGCCAGTAGCGACGAGGTTCTCGAAACCACTCCAAATAGTATTTAAGCTATGTCCAATTTGATAAGAAATTTTTCCATCATCGCTCACATTGACGCCGGTAAATCCACCCTGGCAGATCGTTTCCTGGAAATTACGGGTACGGTCCAGGCTAACAAAATTACTCCACAACTATTGGATAGTAACCCCATCGAAAGAGAGCGGGGAATTACCATCAAACTGGCTCCAGTTTCGATGAACTACAAAGGATACACCCTTAATTTGATTGACACTCCCGGCCATGTTGACTTTAATTATGAAGTCGAGCGCGCACTGCAAGCTTGCGAAGGCGCCATACTATTAGTAGATGCCACCAAAGGCGTTCAGGCCCAAACAGTAGCCAATCTTAGATTAGCAAAAAACCTTGGCCTTACTATCATCCCTATTGTTAACAAAATTGATGCTCCCCTTGCGGAAGTTCACGCCGCCTCCCGCCAGATCAAACAACTGTTAGGTGTTAATTATGAACCTCTTTTGGTTTCCGCCAAAACTGGTGAAGGAGTTGAGAGTCTTCTGCAAAAAATTATTTCCGACCTCCCTTCCCCAAAGGAGTCTCCTCGTAGGTTGAGCGAAGCGAAATCCCCTGGGATACTCCTGCAAGGAGACTCCTTGTTGGACTCCACCAAAGATCTCTTACACGCCCTGGTTTTTAACTCCACTTTCGACACCCATTTGGGTGTCATCGCTTTCGTCAAAATTATTTCCGGTGATTTGAAGTCCGGCGACAAGATGTCATTTCTTAGTTCCGGTCAATCATTGATCGCTTCGGAAATAGGAATTTTTTCCCCGGGTAGAACCAAAAAAGAAATTCTCACAGCTGGCAATGTGGGTTACATCATCACTGGTCTGAAAGATATTCGGAATGTTCTCGTCGGTGACACTTTGTGTTTGACCAGCCAGATAAAATTAGTTTCTCCGATACCGGGGTTTAGGAAAATTCACCCCAATGTTTTTCTAGATTTTTATCCTGCCGATGGCTCACAGTATCGTGATCTTGTTGACGCTTTGGAAAAATTAAAGTTGAACGATTCATCTCTTACCACTCAAGGTATCAACTCACCCATTCTTGGGCAGGGTGTTAAAGTTGGTTTTTTGGGCATGCTCCACTCTGAGGTGGTCGGCGAACGTTTGGAGAGAGAATTTGGTCTTCCTGTCATTTCAGTTTCTCCCTCAGTGGAGTACAAGGTTAAGCTTCGTTCAGGAGAAGAAAAGATCTTCAGTTCCCCCTCAGATTTTCCAGATCCGGCTATCATCTCTCAAGGTTTCGAACCTATGGCCGCCGTTAATATCGTCGTGACTTCTCCATATGTGGGCGCTGTCATGGAACTCTGTCAAGAACTTCGGGGCAGTCTCGTAGATGTTTCTTATCTTGACGAGTTGGTTGAAATTGATTATTTCCTACCTCTGATCGAGGTAATTACTGCCCTTCATGATAGTCTTAAAAGTGTTTCTCAGGGCTTTGGCTCCATGAACTACGAACTGGCCGGTTGGCAGGAAGCTGAGCTTGTCAAACTGGACGTCCTACTAAATCACGAGCTTTTCGCCCCCATGAGTGTTATTACTGTAAAAGAAAAGGCTTATTACAAAGGCAAAAAGATTTCCGAAAAACTGAAGGAGGCAATCCCAAGACAACAGTTCGAAATTCCCATTCAGGTAGCCATAGGTGGTCAAATTGTGGCTCGAGAAACCATCAAGGCCTATCGCAAGGACGTCGACGCCAAGCTTCATGGCGGTGATTTCACCCGCAATTTAAAACTTTTGAATAAACAGAAAAAAGGTAAGGCTCGCATGAAGCAGTTTGGTAAAGTCTCCGTCCCCCAGGAAGCTTTTCTGGCCATCGCCAAATCCTAACCACCTACGAGGACCATCCTCGTAGGTCCCACTCCACCCCCATGCCACATCTTTAAGGATTGTCCTTGAAGGGCCGTGATAGAATATGGAGTAATTCACGGTCTTTTACAAGGAGGTACTATGCATCAAAACCCGTTTGTTCTTAAGCCTGGTGAAAAGTTAACCCCGCAGGAATTACTTGATCGCTTTCTTTTATGGGATGAAAACCGCACGGAAACCCGCGCATGGGAAATAAAAAAAGACTGCGATGTTGATCTATGGAAAGGTCATCTCTGTTGTGAAGATCATTTTCACTACTCGCATGAACACGACGATTTTCTTCGTTATTTTGTCCACCTCGATGCGATGAGCTACGGCGATGTTGGTTTTGATAACGATTTAATTAAGCGTTTCATCATTCGGTTTAAACTTAAATATGATCCTGACCGCCTCGCTAAATATTTGAACAAAACTCTGAGCGAATTTTGTGCTTTTATGATGGAAGATTAAATCATTACCAACACCCCTTCACCGGGGTGTTTTTTTGCGTAATCGCAATCCACCTATGGCGGATCGGTTACCCAGCGCCGCCAGGTGGCTCAAAAAACTTTCCGACAAAAGATCCGCATTGTGTGGGTAAAGTTTCATCCAACGGTATGTATCTTGGACAAAATAAGCGATTTCCCTCTTGGATATATTTTTGAATCTCGGATCACCATAATAAATTCTACCCAAGGTCATTCTCCGGCATTTCAAACAACTTCCACACCAGTGTTCCGAACTTTGCTTAGCAATACTTGGCGTTTCTATTTCCCACTTCCTTCTATTATTTGGCAGTTGAAATGAAGCGGAAAAACAATTTTGGACCATTGGCAAAATCGAAATTCCCAGTTTCTTTTCTAACCCAATAATTTCCCCAATTGTTTCGATATCTCCTGGATCTATGCCCACCACTTCCACATCCATTCCGGTATCTTTGAGTAGCTTGTTAAACCAGACCCAAACGTCTATCTGCTCACTGAAATGATATTGACTCGGATCCGTTCCCATGCCACCTTCAATGAGCACTCTTTTTATTTGGTTCGGTGCTGCGGCCACTGCGACGGTCAAAGCCAGTAGCAGGTCTCTGGTTCTCATCGTATCAAATCCCGAGCTTCCTGAATTGTTTCTTAGTCTTACAGATAAATAGGGAACCTTCCATTTTTGGCATTGCTCTTCGCTGGCGATTGATTCTCGATAATTTCCTTTTGCATTGAGGTTCTTGAGGTGGACGGCCAAAGGCTTTTTACCCTGCGCCAATAGTTCGGCGATTCGATAAGCCGAATCCAACCCACCGGAATGAGAAGTAGCTTGATCGTATCTTTCCTGGATCATTTCCTGATCACGAACTTCCGGATTTATTTGTTCATCGAGTTTCAAAATTCTTGGTTTCTTTTTCCCGTAGTACTCATACAGTGCACCCAGCAGTTCCGGGAAATGAAAATCAAAGTTGGTAGAGATTTTTTCCGGCAGTTTGGGGCCCAATAGGTGAGCCACCATCATCGTCCTCATCAAATTTTGAGTCTCTTCTGTTGCGCCTTGTCCAAACGTCATCGGCTCTTCGAATGCCAAGCGGTATTTTCCGGACGCATCCCGCATCGACAAATCAAACGGATTTTTCTCCGATACCATTATTTGAGCTGACAGTTGTTCCGATCTAGGCATAGATAGGCGGCATTATACGCCCTCTCGCCTTTAAAACTCCACTGTAAACATCGCAGCTGAGTTGGGAGTAAAAAACTCGGATGTTTTCCAGGTCGCTGAAGTTGTTGCCACATTCAACGTTCGACTACTACCCATAAACTCTGTTCTGGTAATCTTAAAGTTTCCTTTAGGCAGATTTTCAAAAGTCATGGGTACCGATTCTGTGTGAGCTCCCTTCGGGTCGTAGTTAACCACCATAATTTTCAAGTTTCCCTTGTCATCCGTTGAGGCAACGCTTTTGATCCACGAACCTTCTCCGGCCACACTTAACCTATATGGTCCCAGATTATTCAAAAACTGAAGGGCATAGTATCGCGGTTTTTTTTCGGGAGTTCCAAATTTCTCATGAGTCAGGATTCCCCACCTGCCCCAGTATTTCTCCGGCCCTAGTCCATCCTTAATCTCAAAAAGAAATGCTCGATCGATCGCCCCCATCATTGCTCTGGCTCCGGCGAGAGTGTGAATTGCTCCAAATAGTTCGTCATAGCCGGGATCTACTTCACTATTATGTCCCCACTCCGTCACATAAAATTTGAGATTAATTAGGGCGGGAATATTTTCGGCCCATTTTCTGGCTTGTCGGGCATCTCTTTCGTACTGCTCCAGGTCGTATGAGTATCGGTGCCAGCTAAGGAAATCCATTCTCAAATTATTAGCGTCCACAAATTTAATCATTCTTTCTTCCCAGTTTTGATATAACCCGGTCGTTGCTGGTCCACCTATTTCGAAGGGGTTCGCACCTCGTACTCTTCCCGCTGCGTGCGCCGAGGCGGTATACATGTCAAAATAATTTTTATCTCCGTATGTTTCGTATCCGCCGAACAGATCCGGCTCATTCCAAACTTCATAAATTACACCATTAATATTTTTCTGAGTTCTTCCACTGTAATGTTCTATGGTCGCCTGTACTACCTGACCCCACTCGTTCCAATCTTTGGCTGGTGAAACCATATCTCCGGTAGCAATCACCTCCGGCATGTACGATAAAGAAAGGAAAGGTTTTGCCCCTGTCGCCAAGATAACCTCAATCGCCTTATCAAGTCCGGTCCAATCATAAGTCAGGTGACCATCGGTTCTGGATACCACCTTAAAAGCATCATAAATATGATCAAGTCTGATGTACTCCGGGTTTAACGCTTTCACTTCCTCAACTACGGGAGCGAGCATCTCTTTTGGTTCTTCTCCTCCTTGGCCCAAATTCCGCCACGGTTCTGGTATTTTCCCCAGTACTCCTTCATAGTTGTAAACCAAATTCGCGGGCACTCCAGCTGCCTTACCTACATACTGTAATGCCGTAGGCAAAGCCACCACTACTAAGATGATCACCAGCAGTCCCGCAATAAGTGGTATTAACCCTCGAAAAAGCTCTTTCTTGCTTGACATTACCTTAACTTTATCACATCTTGACCAGATGTTATCACTCATGCTATCATTCTGCTAATGGATCTTACAGATCGTCAAATTCATATCATCAAAACTATCGTCGAGGAGTTTACCCTCACGGCTGAACCGGTCGGTTCGGTCACTCTGGAGAATAAATATCGTCTTGGAGTGTCTCCTGCTACTCTCAGGAATGAAATGGCTGTTCTGGAAAACAAAGGGTTCTTGTCACAGCCTCACGCTTCTTCTGGACGAGTTCCTACCCCCATGGCCATTAAGTTTTATGTCAATGAATTGATGAAAGAAAAAGATCTTTCCGTCGCCGAAGAGGTAAACGTCAAGTCACGCGTCTGGGATCATCGCTACAATCGGGATGATCTCATGCGTGAAGCCACCAAAGTTCTCGCCGAAAGGACCAAAGCTCTCTGCGTCGCCGCCACCGACGAAGGACTCACTTATCATTCCGGCTATGCCAACTTGTTTAATTCAGTGGAATTTGAAAACCATCTGGACATCACTCGCGAAATTTTCTATCTACTTGATCAGCAGCAAAGACTGATGGACATTTTTGGTCGAGCCTCTGGTAGTTCACCTATTCACATTTTGGTCGGAGACGAAATTGGGGTAACCCTCCTTCAGCCAGTCAGTTGGGTCTTCGCGGACATTCGTATTGGCGGCAAACGCGGTAGCCTTGGCATTATCGGTTCCAGTCGTCAGGAATATGATCGCAATATTCCTTTTGTCCGATACGTAGCCAACTTAGTTAATCAAATTGCTCAAGAATGGTAAAAAAACCCCCAAAAAAAAACATCACAGAACTGGCACACCTAAGCTCTCGTATCGAAGAACTGGAAAATAATTACAAAAGAGTTTTGGCCGACTACCAAAATCAGGAGCGTCGCCACAAAGAACAACGGGTGAATATCATCAAGATGGCTTCGGCTTCTCTGATCGAAAAACTTCTTGTGAATCTTGATTCACTGGAAATGGCCCAAACTCACCTTAATGATCGCGGACTACAGATTGTCATCGATCAGTTCATCTCTATCTTAGGCCAGGAAGGTCTTTCTGTCATCAAGTCTGACGGCCAAGATTTTGATCCGCTGTTAATGGACTGTACCGAAGTCACTCCGGGAAAAAAAGATAGGGTAATCGAGACCGTTTCCCCCGGCTATTATCTCTATGACAAAGTCCTCCGCCCTGCCAAAGTGAAGGTTGGTTCTGGAACCAACCTTCATCCTCACGAAAGTGGGGATCCATCAAGTAACGCCTCCGGCCACCCAGCACCAACCACCTAACACCACCGTCATTGCGAGTTTCGGTACTCCGAACCGCGGCAATCTATATAATTAACTTCGTTTTACAAATTAATTAAAAACCAAAAAATAATATGTCCAAAATAATCGGAATCGATCTCGGCACTACCAACTCGGCCATCGCCGTCATGGAAGGTGGCACCGCCAAAATAATTCCCTCGGCCGAAGGTCGCAACACTTTTCCTTCTATCGTTGAACCTATCAAAGGCCTGGTGGGCGACGTTGCCAAACGACAAATGGTCCTCAACTCAACCAACACTATTTTCTCCGTTAAAAGACTCATGGGTCAAAAATTTACCGGTAAACAGTCTCAAAAAACCAAAGAGATCGCGCCTTTCGAAATTGCCGAGGGTAAAGATGGCATGGCCGTCATTAATCTCGGTGGTAAGACCTTTACTCCTCAGGAAATTTCCGCGAAAATTCTTCAGAAAGCCAAAGCGGATGCGGAAGCTTATTTAGGGGTTACTGTTACCGATGCCGTTATCACCGTTCCTGCCTATTTCGACGACTCACAACGCCAAGCCACCAAACAAGCCGGAGAAATAGCTGGATTGAATGTCCAAAGAATAGTAAACGAACCCACTGCCGCTGCTCTCGCCTATGGTTTGGATAAAGGTAAAAATGAAACTGTTGTTGTTTACGATTTGGGTGGCGGTACTTTTGATGTTTCCATCCTGGAACTTGGGGATGGAGTTTTTGAAGTTAAGTCTACCAATGGTGACACTTTCCTTGGTGGCGATGACTTCGATCGCCGTTTGATCGATTACATCGTTTCCGAATTCAAAAAAGAGACAGGAGTTGATCTATCTCTTGATAAGCAAGCACTTCAGCGTATTAAAGACGCCGCCGAAAAAGCCAAAATCGAACTTTCCTCTGCTACAGAAACAGAAATCAACCAACCCTTTATTACACAAAAAGATGGTCAGCCACAGCACCTTACCATGAAGATTTCCAGGGCCAAGCTGGAAGAATTAGTTGATGATCTGATCCAAAAAACCATTGAACCATGCAAGAAAGCTTTAGCGGACGCCAAGATGGAAAAGTCTCATATCGCCGAAGTCATTCTCGTTGGTGGTATGACCCGCATGCCCAAGGTTCAGCAAGTGGTTAAAGATTTCTTTGGCAAAGAACCAAATAAATCAGTGAATCCAGATGAGGCAGTAGCTCTCGGTGCCGCCATTCAAGGCGGTGTCATTTCCGGAGATGTCAAAGATATACTTCTTCTCGATGTCACTCCTTTAACTTTAGGTATCGAAACCATGGGCGGTGTTATGACCCCACTCATCGAAAGGAATACTACCGTTCCCAGTAGTAAGTCTCAAATCTTCTCCACCGCTTCGGACAATCAGCCCCAAGTGGAAGTTCATATTCTTCAAGGAGAGCGACCCATGGCCGGAGATAATAAGACACTTGGTAGTTTTGTCCTTGATGGTATTCCGGCTGCACCAAGAGGTATTCCTCAAATTGAAGTCACTTTTGATATCGATGCCAATGGTATTTTGAATGTCTCTGCCAAAGACAAAGCTACCGGTAAAGAACAGAAGATAACTATCAAGAACGCCACCAATCTTTCCGACGCTGAAGTAGAAAAGATGAAGCAAGATGCCGAGAAGTACGCCGAGGACGACAAAAAGAAAAAAGAGTTGGTTGATAAGCGAAATGAGGCTGACACTTTAATCATTCAAACCCGCAAAGTCCTCAAGGATGCAGGTGATAAGTTTGGAGCCGATGCTGCCAAAGAAATGACCGAATCTCTTGATGAACTTGAAAAAGAACTCAAAAACGAATCGGCCACCGTCGAATCTCTGGACGCCAAACTGAAAACTTCTACCGAACTGGTCCAAAAACACGCCGAAGCTCTCTACAAAGCCGCCGCCGAAAAAGACAAACCTGCTGGCCCGTCAACTGACGATGCCACCAAGTCTGAAGAACCCAAAACCGAAACCAAATCGGACACCAAAACAGCCGAAGAAGGCGAAGTCGTCGAGTAAGAGTTTCGTCATAGCGAGGCCGCCTTCGGGTGGCCGTGGCAATCTTATAATATGCTATAATACCTCCATCTCACTTTGACATGGAGGTCTTATGTCCGACGAAGCTTTTGAATTCCCCGATGATCTAAAGAAAGCGGCCGTCAAGCTTGAGTTTGGCCACACCATCTTCGCCCTGTTGGAAAGAAAATGTGTCGAGTTTGTCGCCGGATTCAGAGAATCTTTCAATGTTTCTCCTGAAGAATGGTATGGCATGTCCATGTTTGGCCCGGAACTCACGGCCGATATCCGCCAGGCTGGGGAAGCCAAGTCGCTTCTGGAAACCATGCTCACTCAAGACCTGGCCAAAGGCTATAGTGATCGTCTCGATGCCATTGTCATTGGCTACGATGTGGCCTTTCTGGCTTTCGCTGAGGGCCTCATCCTCGACAATCGGCTTGATCCCATTGAGACGAGCCAATCACCGGCCTTGACCACTCAACTCTATCTCGGCCGCATTTTGTTAAACGGCCGCGTCTGGAAACTATTAGTCCAGGACGAACACGACGTTCTGGGTTCGAAATTCAGCGCCGCCTCGATCGATCGTCACTTCCATATCCTTGCCTAATATTTTGACCCCGTCTCTACGGGGTCATTTTTGTCTTTGTGCGACTTTTGGTCAAACTAGCACTCGCCGCCCAAATCTGCTGATAATTTGCTAAAATAAAACGTCATTGCGAGGAACGAAGTGACGTGGCAATCCAGGCCTCGTCATCCTCGCGAAGGCGGGGATCCATCCAATAAAACTATTAATGTCCACAACACGAGACCTTTACGATATTTTAGGGTTAACCAAATCTGCAACAGTGGCAGAGATTAAATCTGCCTATAGGAAGCTCGCTCTCAAATGGCACCCCGATCGGAACAAAGAGAAAGATGCCACCGAAAAATTCAAAGAAATCAACGAGGCTTATGAGGTTCTCAGCAGTCCGGAAAAGAAGTCCAAGTACGACCAGTTCGGTCACGCTGCTTTTGGTGGAGGCACTGGCTTTAATCCCCATGGGGGAGCTTCCGGAAATCCTTTTGCTGGTTACTATTCGTCAGGCGGCAACATCAACTTTGAAGATCTTTTTGGAGGACAGGGTGGCTTTTCCGACCCCTTTGATATTTTTAGTGCCTTTTTTGGTGGCGGAAATCAGGGCAGGCGCCAGGCCAAACCCCACTACTCTCTCAAACTAGATTTTATGGAAGCGGTCAGCGGGGTCGAAAAAACCATCGTTCATCAAGGCAAGCAGTACACAGTGAAAGTTCCCGCCGGTGTTGATGAGGGTAACCGCATTCGCTATAACGAATTTGACGTCAGTTTCGAAATTAGACCAAGCAAAGTTTTCAAGCGGGAAGGAAATGACGTTATCGTCAATCACGAAATTCCCTTTACTCTAGCTATTTTGGGCGGAGAAACCGAAGCCCCCACCCTCGATGGAGATCTAAAACTTAGAATCCGTTCCGGCACCCAGCCTGAATCGGTTGTCCGGTTAACAGGCAAAGGCATCAAACATCTCCAGTCCAATCGCCACGGGGATCTCTATATCCGCTTCGTCATCAAGCTCCCTTCGCACCTCTCCGGCAAACAAAAAGACCTTCTCAAGAAATTCGAAGATTTGTCCTAACCACCGTCATCTCGAGCCATACTACCGAGTTTACCCGCCTCCGGCGGGAGAGATCTCACTCCAGCGTCATTGCGAGACCCGCCTTGGCGGGTCGCGGCAATCTCACTCCATTGTCATTCCGGGCTCGACCCGGAATCCATCCCTTCCGTCATTGCGAATCTCGTACTCAGAGCCCTGCCTGCCGGCAGGCAGGTGTGGCAATCTCACATTATTCCCTGTCTTCTTTCGATTTCCTTTATCACCTTCACATAACTCTTTTTCTCTGTTGGATCTTCTCCCTTCAACTTCCCCATTTTTATTTTTATATTCGGATTCATTGCGACCACTCCTAGGGCCAAACCCAAATAGATTCTTTGCCATTCCTGTTCTATGGTTGTCATTTCAATATCCCAGTCAATCGTGATTTCGTTTGACCAAGACATATCATCTAAGGTAGTGAAAATCTCTCTCAGTATCGGAGAACGACCAGGGTCTCTCTTGGTCATCTCTTTAATTATTTGAAGTCCCAGCTGTGTTCCAGAGGCCTGATCTTCATTAAAAACTCCAGCCAAATTAAAATCCAGGGCAAAGGCAATGGCCATCCCCAAATCTACCCTTGAACCTTCGGATGGTGTTCCGCCTGCGTTCCACAAAATATCCACTCTTCCTCCATGGCAAGCAGCTTGATACATAAATTCTCGCTCGGCCATCACAATGTTGTAGCCGGTCTCGTCCTGTTGGGGAGCATCTACCACCGGATTAAAGAGTCTGACCCCTCCCGCCTTAAGCGTTTCTGCGTATTTGGCGATTTCTTCTGCCTGTTCTGTCGTCACTTGCCGCACCGGCGAGATCAAATAAACCAGTTTTTCCTTTTCCATGTCCCATATTCTACACCTCAAGTTACTCTACCTCTTCAATAAGCAAAAACTCTTCAAAAATTCGAAGACCTGTTCTGAGTCAAGCTTGGTAACCTATAGCTTGCATTTCATGCTCCCATGTGCTAAAATACTTCAAAATTCAGCGCATATGGAGGTTTCCTTGAAAATATATGTCCCAAGCTCAAAAAACCCATCGACCCAACTCTGTTTAGACTCTGCTCTGGTTGCAGAAGCAGACGTCATGATCATGGAAAAGGCGGGTGGAATTACTGCCGCCTATCCAATTTCTGCATCTGGAAAGGCTGATCTCGAAACTCTTAAACTTCGAGCCCACTATCAACCTGAGTACCACAACTCCTTTTACCCAATCCCGTTTTCTTTGGGCAATGCCGTGGCTTTCCTGGTCAAGCGGTTTAAGGTGGAGTACATCAACCCGGTACAATCTTCGGAATTAAAACCAACTTTCTCCGTCGGTGATCTGGTAATTTGCGGCAGTTTATACGGCAATGAAGTACATGCAGTGGTCGATGTACATCAACTTTCAGGGGTGGAGAAGGGGTTTGCGCTCCACTCCCAAAGAGTTACCATCAGGGACCATAACGGCTATTTACCATCTATGTCTGGACATTTGTTGGTAAAGATCTTCTGATTTCTTTCAACAGCAGTTTCGCAAGAGACTGCTATTTTTATGCAAATGCGCTATAATTAAATAGCATAACGGTAGTTATGAGTAATTATAAGAGGAAGCGCAGTCTGGATACTTCAATAAAATAGGTTATTGAAGAGAAGACGAGCAAGCTCTTATAATCACCCTAGGATTGTGGTTTTTAGTTGAGCGGCTCGGGTCGCTCTTTTTACTAAAAATCCACATCATCCGTCATCGCGAGGCCGTAGGCCGTGGCGATCCCCGACTCGGAGATTGCTTCAGCTCTGCTTTGCAGAGATTCGCAATGACAAAAGTAATAAATTAAAGTTAATACCAGCACTGTGCACCAGGCACAATGCACCAAACACTAAATTATGGACACACAAACTCTTTCTGCCCGCACCGAATTTGCCGCCGCTATCAATCAAATCTGTTCCGAACGAGGTATTTCTCCTGAGATAGTTCTTAATGCTATCAACGGAGCCTTAGTGGCTTCCTTCAAAAAAGACTACCCGGAGCAAGCTCTCAAGTTCGAAGAGGACGAGCTCGTTGTTAGTGCCGACGTCGATTCTGAGAACGGCCAATTTCGGCTTTTTGTCGGCAAGGAAGATGCCAAAAAGAAAGATCTCAAAGAAATTACGCCCCCGGGCTTTGGTCGTATTGCCGCTCAGGCAGCCAAACAGGTCATTCTGCAGACTATCAGAGAAGCCGAGCGCGAGGCTGTCTTGGCTGATTATCAGGAACACATCGGTGAGGTTATGACCGGTATGGTCCAGCGGATGGATGGTCGCAACGTCGTCATCGATCTGGGCCGAGGTCAGGCCGTCATGCCTCCGGAAGAGCAGGTCCACACCGAGTTTTATCGTCTCAACTCCCGACTCAGCGTCTATCTTAAAGAAATTACCGAAACCATCAAAGGTAAGCAAATTATCGTTTCCCGAGCTGACGATCGTCTCTTAGCTGGACTCTTCCAGAGAGAGGTACCGGAGGTAAACTCCGGGGCTGTCGTCATCAAAGCTATCGCTCGCGAACCCGGTTCCCGCTCTAAGGTGGCAGTGGAATCAACCCAAGCTGGTGTTGATCCGGTAGGTTCTTGCGTAGGCCAAAAGGGTGTTCGCGTGCAAGCTGTCATCAATGATCTAAATAACGAAAAAATCGATATTATCCAGTACGCAGAAGATAAAGATAAGTTCATTAAGTCTGCTTTAGCTCCAGCTGACGGCCTTGATATTTCTTTCGATAGCCGGTCTGGTGAAACTACAGTTACTGTTCCTTCTGATCAGCTATCTCTTGCTATTGGGCGAGGTGGCCAAAACGTCAAGCTGGCTGCCAAGCTGACCGGCAGTAAGCTCCGTATTGTCTCCGAAGCCGCTCCTCCTGAGTCAGCCATCGTGGCGACGGGAACAGAGGAATACGAAATTGACCAGCTTGACCTTGAGACCAAAGCCCGAAACATCTTGGTTGAGGCCGGTCTCACTCACATTGAAGACCTCACGGAAGACAAATTGGACTCTGTCAAAGGCATTGGCCCCAAAACACTTGAGAAAATCAAGGTCCAGCTCGCCTCATACAAAAGCTAATTAAATAATATGCGCCCCCCAGTGGTTACTATTCTTGGACACGTCGATCACGGCAAAACTTCCTTGTTGGATCGTATCCGTCACGCCGAAGTCGCCGCAGGTGAAATCGGAGGTATCACTCAGGCTATCGGGGCTTATCAGATTGAGTACAAAGGCAAGAAGATCACCTTTATCGATACTCCTGGCCACGCCGCTTTTTCTGCTATGCGTCATCGTGGCGGTCAAGCAGCAGACGTAGCCATCCTTCTCGTCGCCGCCGATGATTCCGTCATGCCTCAGACCATCGAATCCATCGAACACATTAAGTCGGCTGGAATTCCTTTTGTGGTTGCAGTCAACAAGGTTGATTTGCCAGGTGTTAATCCGGACAGAGTCAAGACTGATCTGGCTAATAACGGTGTTTATGTGGAAGGGTATGGCGGTAATGTCCCCCTGGTAAACATTTCCGCCAAGACTGGTACTGGCGTCGACGATCTTCTGGAGATCATTCTGCTACTGGCCGAGCTGGAAGAACTCAAGGACAACTCTTCCGAAACTCCTTCAACCGCCTTAGTTATCGAATCCTCGCTTCATCCTCAGATCGGGCCTCTAGCCACTCTTTTGGTTAAGAGTGGAACCTTCAAAAAAAACGATAGTCTATTCTTAGTCAAGAAAAATGCCGGCAAGGTTAGATCGATGATCGATTACACTGGAAAAGCCATCTTGGAAGCAACTCCATCGACTCCATTTCAGGTCATTGGTCTGTCTGATGTTCCTAGTGTCGGCGACATTGTCTCCAACACCATTATTGTCTCTGTAGGGGCGGACCCCCGCGTCCGCCCGGAATCCTCAAATCCCGACCCAGGCACCCTCACCAACATCGAAAAGCCCACCATCCTCCTCAAAGCCGATGTCCAAGGTTCTCTGGAAGCAATCTTGAGTTCTATTCAAGACCAAGTTAATGTGGTCTATTCTTCTGTCGGCAACATATCTGACTCCGACATTCAAACTGCCTCTTCCGCCCATGCCGAGATACTTGGCTTCAATGTTCGCATCTCAGGCTCTGTCACCAAGTTGGCCGAAATCGAAAAAGTTAAATTTACCAATTTTCGAATCATTTATCAGCTCTTTGATTATTTAAAGGAACTCCAAGAAAAAAAGACCATTGCCCAAGGACCAAAAATTATCGAAACCGGACAGGCAACAGTGTTAAAGGTCTTCAATTTCGCGGGGACTATCGTTTACGGCTGTGTTGTCACTTCAGGAAAAATAAAAATTACTGATAAGATCCAAAATTCAAAAATTTCTTCCTTGCAAGCCAACAAAACAGAAGCCTTGGAGGTCAAAAAAGACCAGGAGTTTGGCCTTACCCTTATTCCTCCTATAGAGTTCAAACCCGGTGATATAATGACGGCAACTACTACTGAAGTCCTGCCCGCCAGTAAGCAAGCATAATTATGGAAGATCAAAATCAGTTTTTATCGACCAAAAAACTTCTCGAATCCGCTACTTCACTTATAGTTGTTCTTCCCCCTGATCCATCGGAAGATCTGGTCGCCGCTGGTTTAAGTCTCCATTTGACACTGCTCTTAATGGGCAAAAAATCTCAAATTGGTTGCGGCAGTGAAGTGAGTGTCGGCCCCAAACTGCACGGAGCCCAGGAAATTACCGATAGTATCGGCGCCCGAAATCTGGTGATCTCCTTTGATTATCACGAAGACGATCTGGAGAAAGTCGATTACGATGTCCGCCCCGATGGCAAGTTCTACCTAATGATCAAGCCCAAGGCGAACGCTCCAGTCCCAGATGTGAGCAATGTCAAATACGCTTACTCTGGTGCATCAGCAGATTTGGTAATTACCTTAGGAATTGGTTCTTTAGAAGAGCTGGGCAAAATCTATGCCGATGAAAAAAATTTTTTGGACGAAGCCAAAATACTTAGTCTCAACATCACACCCAAACCAATTCAGTTCACCAAGAATTTACTTCATCAGACTTCAGGTTCTTTTTCCGAACTGGTTGCTCTTCTTATGGATAGAGCTGGTATCAAACCAGACTCCGAAGCGGCCAAGAATCTTCTCGGTACCATTTACGAGGAAACCAAAGATCTCACGAGCCCTCGTATGACGGCCGATACTTTTTCCACCATCGCTTTTCTCATGCGACATGGTGCCCGCTTACCAAACCAACAGGCTTTCGTTCCCCGATTCGCTCAGCCCGCCTTTTTCGAGGCTCCCACTTCTCTCGCCACTCCGGAAGTTATCGAAGAGGATAATCCATCCGCCGATCAGGAGGATATCCCTCTCCCCCCGGAGGAAAATGCTCCCCCAGCCGAAGCTAGCCAGCCCATTCCCAAAGATTGGACCAAACCCAAGATCTTCCGCGCCACCGACCTGTAGATAGGAATGGTTGTGCCTACTGACAAAACCATCTCCTTCTGCTACAATACCAACTTGATATGGCTCTAAAACCTGACACCAAAATAGACATCATTAAGAAGTTCGCCGCCAGCCCCAAGGACACCGGCTCTCCCCGTGTGCAAATTGCCCTTCTTACTTCTCAGATCGAAGAACTGACCGGCCATCTCAAGGTCCACAAGAAGGACAATCACTCTCGCCGTGGTCTCCTTAAGATTATCAGCAAACGCCGCCGCCTTCTTAACTATGTCAGTAAATCCAACCCCAAGGATTATCTTGAAATTGCCAAGTCTCTTAAAATTACTAGCCAGTTGCGCTCGGCCGACTAATATTTTGAGGAGTAAATAGAGAATATCTTTTTGTTGGTCTTTTCTGTTTTCTTCTCAAGAACCTGCGGTGGAGCACACATATTCAGAAAGGAAACCGGATATGACCTATCCATCCGCCACCATTGTCCTCAATGGTAAAACTATTACTATTGAAACCGGTCGCTTCGGCGCCCAAGCTTCAGGCTCCGTTACTGTCCGTTGTGGCGATACCATCGTCAACGCCGCAGTCGTTGCTTCCAAAAGAATCAAAGAGGGTATCGACTATTTTCCTTTGTCTCTCGACTATCAGGAGAAGCTTTATGCAGGTGGAGTCATTAGCTCCAGCCGTTTTATCAAACGTGAAGGTAGGCCTTCCGAGAACGAGATACTTACCGGCCGAGTTATCGACCGTTCTCTTCGTCCCTTATTTGATCAGCGCAGTCGCAACGAAGTCCAGATTATGGCTTCACCTCTATCTATTGATGGTCAGGAAGAGCCGGAAATCTTGGCTGTTATTGCCGCTTCCGCCGCCGTTTCTATTTCCGATTATCCTTGGGCCGGACCTGTCGGTGCCGTTCGTCTCGGTATGACTCCTGATGGTCAATACATTGTTAACCCCACTACCGAACAAAAATTAACTTCACCACTTGATCTCGTCGTCTCTGGACCCAAAGGCGGTATTAGTATGGTCGAAGCGGGAGCCAACGAAGTTACCGAAGAAAAAATGATTGGGGCTCTTAAGTTCGCCCAGGAAAATGTAGATATCATTTGTGACGCCATCGAAAAGTTCGCCAAAGAAAACGGTAAGAAAAAACGAACCCTAGTTTTCTCGGAAATTGATCCGGCTGTCACGAAGATTGTTAAAGACGAAATCAAAAATATCGATGAGATTTTGGTCAACGAAGCCAAAAAAACCGGCACCCAGATGGCAGAATACACTGCCACCATTGCTCTTGCTCACCCGGAAATAAATCCCAATCAAATCAACGAAGTTGCAGATGGCATGCTTCGCACCCTAGCCCGCGCCGGGATACTTAATGACAGCAAACGTCCCGATGGTCGTGAAATCGAAGAAATCAGAAAAATTAATATCGAAGTTGGTCTTCTACCTCGTACTCATGGCTCCGCTTTCTTC
The DNA here is from genome assembly GCA_001000865.1 of Candidatus Collierbacteria bacterium GW2011_GWC2_44_18. Lineage (GTDB taxonomy): Bacteria > Patescibacteriota > Microgenomatia > UBA1400 > MFAQ01 > UBA10133. The sequence goes on from LCIE01000002.1 coordinate 21,780, forward strand.
CAAAGAGGGCTGACTCACGTACTTTCTGTTGTTACCTTAGCCTCTCCCGCGAGAGAACAGTTGATCGATGGTATGAAAGGTGAATCCACCAAACGTTACATGCATCACTACAACATGCCCGGCTACGCTTCGGGTGAAGTGGGCAGACCCGGTACCGGTCGCCGAGAAATAGGTCATGGTGCTTTGGCCGAAAGGGCTATCTTCCCCATGTTACCCTCTACCGAAGATTTTCCCTACGCCATCCGTGTAGTTTCCGAAGTTATGTCCAGCAACGGTTCTACCTCACAAGCTTCTGTTTGTGGATCCACCTTATCTCTTATGGACGCTGGAGTTCCTCTCAAGAAACCGGTGGCCGGAGTGGCCATGGGTCTAGTTACGCAAGGTGACAAATATGTAACCCTAACCGATATTAGTGGTCTGGAAGATCATCTGGGTGATATGGATTTCAAGGTTGCCGGCACGGTTGATGGTATTACCGCCCTCCAAATGGACATTAAAGTCACTGGAGTCAACGCTAATATCTTGATCAAAGCCTTAGAGCAGGCCAAGCGTGGCCGTCTCAAACTACTGGATATTATGAACGAAACACTTTCCGCTCCTCGTCCCAAACTATCTCAATATGCTCCGAGAATCATGTCTACCAAAGTTCCTCAGCTTAAGATTGGTGAAATTATTGGACCTGGTGGTAAGATGATCCGTCAGATTCAGGAAGACTTCGAATGTGAAATCGACATTCAGGAAGATGGCCGTGTTACGGTTACCGGAAAAGATCAGGCGAAAGTTGATGCCGCAGTAGCCTATATAGATTCTATGGTTGCCGAAGTAGAAGTGGGCAAAACCTATGAAGGCACTGTTGTTCGTATTGAAGCTTTTGGTGCCTTTGTTAACGTCATCCCGGGCAAAGACGGTTTGGTTCACGTCAGCCAAGTCAGTCCTGAAACCTTCAGATCCATGAAGATGGGGGACAAAGTCACTGTTCGTTGCTATGAAATCGATTCCATGGGCAGAGTTAATCTGACCATGCTAGAAGAAGGAGAAACTCCCATACGTGCCGAAAGACCGGCTGGGGGTTCTGGTTTTGGCGGAGGACAACCCTCAGGCGGACGGGGTTTCGGCGGCGGCGGTGATCGCGGGAACAGTCGTGGTGGTCGACCCGGCGGTCGTCCTTCCTTCTCAAAGTTCCGCGACACCCGCTAATATTGACGCCTGTAGTCTTATAGTGTAAAATAGACTGAGTACTTTAATTCTTGGTCTATTTTTATACCCTCGGAGGTCAAATTGAAACTCAAGCTCAATCCAGTGAATATCGTGAGTGCGGTCATTGTGACGGTGATTGCTGCCGTCGTTGTTGTATTGACAATGACGTTGGGCAGGCAGGAAACCCTTACGGGTTACAATATCGAATTCGCCCTGCGCGATGAAGGTAGTACCTTTGAAATCGCGTCACTGACAAAGGCTCAGACAGAGAAGGTCGATGCCCAGATAGAGAACCACTCCATCAGCAATTCCGGCGTCTTTGTGTTCCAGGACTCAAAGGGGACACAATACGTATCGCAGATAAAGTTGTTCGAACACAGTAGTTGGGAGTCGCAATCTTTTGAGGGACCAATCTCCTGGGGCAAATATACAATAGTCGAAGTTTCCTATGTCGATGTCACCCTCTCATCCGCGAACCCCTTGAAAGTGATCATTGACTACTCCACTCACGACCGTTTTCTTGGGGTGTGGGTTTGGTTGTTCTGGGTGGTTGTGTTTTGGTTGGGTGGGATTTCCTTATCTATATTCGAGTAACAATCTTTCTCTTTTATTGTCCATGACAATTTGGATATAGTGTTTCTCATGCCGCTCCTTCGGGGGCGGTTTTTTTGATAGAATGAATCTAGATGGATAATCCTGCCCCTACATCAGACGCCAATTCAATCGCTCGACGTGATCTCGACCTTCTCAACAAAAAACTTGAAGGTGTGGAGATGCCTCCCGAGCTCAAAGAGAAAGCTCTCGACATGGTGGCGCGTTTGGAGCGCATGTTTACCCAGGGTTTCTATTCAGAGGAGTTTGAAAAAGTTTCTCACTATATCGATTGGATCATCAAAATTCCTTGGGTCAAGAGAGTTGATCGAGCCATAGATCTGGTCGCCATCAAAGAAACCATGGACAAAAGCCATTACGGCATGGACTCGGTCAAAGAAAGAATTATCGAATATATGTCGGTACTTAAGCTCCGTGCCAGCCGAAACCTTGGTGCGGCTCGAGCTCCCATCATTTGTCTCGTCGGTCTCGTCGGTACCGGAAAAACTACCTTTGCCTATGCTTTATCGGAGGCTCTCGGTCGCCCCATTGCTCGTATTCCCTTTGGAGGTTTAGGGTCAGCGAGAGACTTACGTGGTGAGTCTCGTCTGCATATCGAAGCCGAACCAGGTTACGTTGCCCGTGCTCTTTGTGATTCGGGTGTCAAAAACCCCATAATTCTCCTCGACGAAATTGACCGTGTTACCGAAGAAGCTCGTATGGATATCATGGGTGTGCTAGTGGAGCTACTCGATCCGAGTCAAAACAATCGCTTCTTGGATCATTTTATCGATTACCCGGTCGACCTTTCCGAAGTTATGTTTATCGCGACCGCTAACAACACTGGTAATTTGGCCACTGCCGTCATGGACCGTCTTGAGCCAATAATGATGCCTTCTTATACGGACGAAGAAAAGATGCATATCGCCCAGAGCTATCTCTTCCCCAAGGCCCTCGAAGCGGCAGGCATGGATCCGGCTACCATTACCGTCGACCTCACACTTTGGCCCACTATCATTCGCCCACTAGGTTATGACGCCGGTATCCGTACCCTCAACCGCACTATCGAAGGCATTGTGCGTAAAGTAGCCATGATGGTCGTCACTGGGCAAGCCAAAACGGTCTACCTGACCCCGGACAACATCAAATCCTTCCTCCCCAAATGGTAATCTTGTCACTCTGAGCAGAGTGAGGCTTGTTGATCCCCGCAGGGGAGAATCTCACTCCACCCCGTCATTGCGAGTCTCGTACTCAGAGCCCTGCCTGCCGGCAGGCAGGTGTGGCAATCCATCCCTTCTGGATCGCCACGTCACAATATCTCCTCACGATGACGATTTTTACCTCCCCAGCAACCCCTTCATTTTCCCTTCAATCGTCTCTGCCCTCTTCTTATTTTTCCCAAAAACAATGTAGGATAAATATCCGTCGGTCAGAAGATTCGAGGAGCAAATCACCACACCCTCCTTAGTTTTCCTAGAAAATAAAATTGGTTCCATCAGATTATGAAGTTTCTTAAATGTAAATTTTTTCGGTGGGATGCTATACATATTATTGGACACCACAAAACTTTTTTTGGTAAAGTTTCTACCAACAAGCTCTTTCCCCGCCTCGTACACATGTGTTCCTCCAGTCACTCTCACATTTGATTCACTGACAAAGATATCGCCGCCTTTGGCCGCTATATAGTCGACGTCAAAATATCCTCGATATCCGTCCTTTGAAAATTGTTCGCCGATCAAATACCCAATATCGGTCACTCTCGAGGCCACCCTTTTTGGTAACACATCTTCACCTATTTCCACTCCACCGAACTCCCCTTTGCTATTTACCCTCATTCCACAGTAATACAGAAACTCTACCTCACCATCCTGCCTGATGAAGAACTCAGCATTTGGAAACCCTCCCCCGATTCTGGGATTCGGCACGACCAAGGACTCCACTACAATCGGAAATTTCTCCCAATAGGCATCCTTCCTCAACAATTGAATAATTTCTTTCTCACATTCGACAAATTTCTTGGGCAAATCTCCCCTATGAAAAATCAATACCCCTGCTCCAGAGTGTCCCTTATTCGTTTTTATTACCACCCCGCCTTCCTTAATGTATTTGTTTGCTGCAATTCCCGCCGTATCAATGATGCCCGAACTGATTACCCCGTTTGGCATTTTCAAGTCTGCTCGTATAGCCCCATTTATTTGAGTCAGCTGACGGATGCCAGACTTACTACCGTAAAAGTTCACCGTCCACGCATTTGCCTTCTTAGGTGCTTCGGAGGTCCGTACTTCGACTTTTTCTGCCTTTAACTCGTCTACCAATTTCAGGAAATGAGAGGTCGTTGAGTAGGCTGTAATATTTATTCTTTTATACTCTTTACCCAATTGAATTAGTCTTTTCATCACCACTCTATCATTTAAGACATCTTCACAGAGCAAACCCGTATGTTTTGCAGGAACCAATATTTCCAGATCCCTCACCATACAAACCTTTTTGTAATACTCAACAAAAAGTGGATCAATTGATTTTGGGGTAATAAAAGTAAACTCAAATTCTTCAGCCATTGAAAATAGATCCTTATCCGACAAATTAGCGTTCTCATCTATCTCCCATTTTTGTAACTTCTTATCTCCGTAGGCCTCGATAAACGGCCACACATCCTCCGAACAATTAAATATCCTTACTACTCTCTCTTTTTTCTTACCCCCAGGCTTTTCCCCTTCATCGTCATTGCGAGTTTCGTACTCGAACCGTGGCAATCTAGATTTAATTATCTTTTTCACTTCCTTTACAGTTTACTCATCTCCCTCGATTTGTAAAGCTGTAGATCGTTGGTATGCGCCGTGCCTAAGAGCAGGAGTGTGTTATAATATCTCTCAGTCCACGGAAACGTTGTCAATAGTGATTTGTAAGCCGAGAAAGAGTCAGTTCTGATTTTCCTCCCGCCTGTCTGAGAAACCTACCCCGTAAATTAGGATTATTTGGCGTTTTTTCCGCGCCCAACCGAATGCCCTGTTTCTGTCATTCCGGCCTACGAGCCGGAATCCATAAATATAACCCAACATTCAGTTACAATATTATTTAGGAAAATAAATTATAAAAAAAATTATGTCTCAACTTAAGTTGATTCCTCTCGGTGGTGTCGGTGGTGTTACCAAAAATATGTATGTCTACGAATTCGGTGACGACCAAGTTGTGGTTGACTGTGGTATGGGTTTCCCCACGAGCAGCGATCTAGGTGTCGACTCTGTAATCCCCGACATTAGTTATCTGGAAAGGCCCGGTAAGCGCCTTCACGGTATTATTCTTACCCACCCTCACATGGATCATATTGGTGGATTACCCTACATCCTTCCCCGTCTCAAAGATGTTGAAGTTTTTGGTGGCAAGCTCGCCATTGCCATGGCCGAAGTTCGAGTTCGCGAGTTCGGCATTCCCAATCGCATGACCCCTGTCGAAGGTAGCACTCTTGACCTTGGACCTTTCCATATCGAGTTTATTCATTCTACCCACTCAGTACCCAACTGTTTCCATTTACTCATCAAGACTCCTGCCGGTACCGTCTATCACGGCGCCGACTTCAAGTTCGACCTCACTCCAGTTGACAACCTTCCCCCGGACATGGCCTCCATGGCCATCGCCGGTAGAAATGGGGTCGATCTCATGCTTACGGATTGTCTCGGTATTGAAAAAGAAGGCTTCTGCCCTTCCGAAAGATCTTTGAAGAAAGCTATCGACAACGAAATTCGCGATACCCAGGGTAAGTTGATTTTTACCGGCATGTCTTCGTCGATCTCTCGTTTCCAGATGGCCATCGAGTCTTGTATCAAGTATCATCGCCGTGTGGCCATTATTGGTCGATCAGTCGAACAAAATCTGGAAGCTGCCATCAAGACCGGCTTTATCAAGATCCCCACCGGTGTTCTTATTAAGCCCCAACAGATTGCCACTCTTCCGGCTAATCAAGTTGCCATTATTGTTTCCGGTTCACAAGGACAGTCCGGTTCGGCCATGCACCGCTTAGCTAACAACGAGCATCGTCTGGCCCGTCTTAAAAAAGGCGATAAGGTGATCATTAGTTCCAACGCCATTCCGGGTACAGGAAACGACGCCGACATCTTTGACCTCATGGATACACTCTACAAGAATGGTATCGACGTCACTTATTCCGGCACTTCCGAGCATCTCCACGTTTCCGGACACGGATATCGTGGCGATATTGCCTTGCTTGCTCAGCTGGTTCGACCCAAATATATCATTCCCATTGGCGGAGATATTCGTCACATGATGCTTTACAAGAAATTGGCAAGCGATATTAACTTTGATCAAGAAAAGGTGATGATTCTTCCTGAGGGGCAGTCCGTCATTCTCGAAGATCGTGTGGTTAAAGAAGGTCCTAAGTTTGAAACCAAGAATATCTACGTCGATGGTTTGGGTATTGGAGATGTTGGTACTGTGGTCCTTCGTGATCGCCAGGTCATGTCTGAAGACGGCATTCTTCTTGCTATCGTTCCCATTAGGCGAGACAACTCTCAGGTGGCCGGAGATATCGAAATTATTTCACGAGGCTTCGTTTATCAAAAAGAATCACAAGATCTCATTCGTGACGCCAGGAGACACGTTCTGTCTTGTCTGAAAGACGTTAAGGGTATAGCTACCGATTGGGGCTTCATCCGAAAGAAAATCGAAGGAGAGCTGGAGAAATTTGCCTTCGACCACACCCAGCGTCGTCCCATGGTCATAGCTATCGTCATCGAGGTATAGCCCGTCATTGCGAACAATGTACTCATGGTGTGGCAATCTCACACTATCAACCCTCTTGACTTCGGGTATTATTTGGTATTAAGCTGATCTAGGACAGAGATTTGACATTATGACAAATTTATCATAAAATATGAAACTAGAGATTGATATCAGAGTTCTCGAATTTCTCAAGGAAATTCCTCAAAAAGATTCCTCGAAAGCGTTCCGCTACATCGAGCTTTTTGAAAAATATCAGTTCTCTTTAGACAACCGGTATCTGAAAAAGGTGTCCGGTCCGGTTTGGGAATTGAGACCGGGCAGGGTAAGACTTTATCTTTTGGTAAAGTCACCCAGACAAATTATCATCTATGCCATTATCAAGAAATCTCAAAAAATAGCCAAATCAGACCTAAAAACTATTCAATCAAGACTTAGTGAATATCTATGAAGAATAAACCCAAGACAATTTCTATATCTGAGCTCAAAAACGAACTCATGAAAAATAAAGATTTTCGGGTTGAGTATGAATCTCAACTACCCGAATTCCAGATTGCTTGTCAAATCATCGAGGCGAGACTCAAAAAAAACATGACCCAATCTGATCTGGCAAACAAAATTCATTCCGGGCAGGCAGTCATCTCTCGCTTGGAAAGTCTAAACTCAAAACCATCTCTCTCTCTTCTTTCCAAAGTTGCCAAGGCCTTAGATACAAAAATAAGCATTTCCATTGAATAGTCAGTTTTATGAATGATATCTCCGTTCGATTTCCCGTCAATGATTCCAGAAAGAAAATTCTTGAAGATTTGTGTGTAAGTAAAAAACAACTTCCAGGCATCAGAGATGTCATGTTTAAGCCCATCAGCATGGACCTGAATCAATACCACCCTAATAAAATTTGTCTTCGACTTAGAGAGTTTTCTGATGGTCATGCCTCATTAATCGAAATACAAACAGTCAAAGCTGTAACGGGTTATTCTGACGAAAAGAAAACATTTGGAGAAGGCAATCTCGCTGACTTGGAAAGAATCGCCAAAGAAATGAATTTTGAAAAATGGGGAGAAATGTCTGTCAATTCTACAGAGTACACAATGAGCAATAACGGGTCCACGACCATAGCTCTAGTTCAGAATATAATCCCAGTTGGAGAGTTTATAAAAATTGAATCACCCACAGCCAAGGCAATTAATAATTTCCTAAAAGAACTCAATGTTTCAGAGGAAGAAAAGATCGAAAGAAACGCCGCAGTATTATTGGGTGAACATTTGGGGTTAATTGCCAAGCCTTAGTTTTACCTCACCCCGTTGGTCTGTTGCCAGCCCAACTTCCCCTCTCCTTCAGAAGGAGAGGGGCCAGGGGTGAGGTGGTAACACGGTAAAAATCAGTTTATTCGTCTGTCGATTTCTTCAAACAGATTTTCAAAACGATCGAAATTTTGTTCCGATATGATGTAGTCAGCAACGATTCTTTGAGAAAATTTTTCATGTTGCTCAAGCTGTCTGGCTAAATCCAATAAATATGGTTCAGGATCTCTCTCGATTCTTTGCTTAATTTGCTTAATCAGAATTTCTTCTGATAGATCTAGCCGTATCAAAAATATTTTGTATTTGTTTGTCTCAGCCGTTTTTTCGACCATATCAAACCCCCGGTCCATGCTGCTATCAAGGATCAAAAAACCATTTATCTTAGAAATATTTTTATAAAGGAACTTCGAATAATCGATTAATAATTTTTGTAAATCAACTTGACTCAAGTCATAGTTCGGTGCGATATGATCACGAAAGATGTCTCTAATGTCATCGTTGTTAATCCTAATTCCCTTGAATTTTTCTTCAATCCTCTTTGCAATAAAACTCTTCCCTGATCCAGCAGTTCCAGAAAACAGGATCATAATCTTGGGATTTTTTTGATCCAAATTATTTAATTTCTTGATGTGAATCTGATAGATCTTCTTGAGTATGTTTTGTAAGTCCATATTTACATTATAATGGTACTTACCTATGGCTCGTAAAAAAGGACGTCGCTCTAAACCATATAAGCTGAATCTTAAGAAAGATACTTTGAATTCAATATTGGCTATTCTCCTTATGGGTATCGGTGGGCTTATCGCCATCTCCTTTTCCCAGCAGGGCGAAATTCTTTCCAAGATTAACGAGATCGGTAGTCAGCTTCTGGGTTGGCCCTTGCTTTTCTTGCCCTTTATCTTCATTGTTGGCGGATTGATCATCACTCACGTCAAGCTCCCCCTTGCTTCCACCAACGTCCTCCTAGGTAGTGTAATTACTATGATTTCTCTCAACGGTCTTTTTGGTGCGGGTAGTATTGGTGCGGGTCTCAAGGAATCGGTCATTTCCCTAATTTCCCTTCCCGGTACCATTCTCTTTTACTTCGTCGGTGTTATCATCGGGCTTTTTATTCTTTTCGAAACCTCCATAGAAGATCTCCTGGTCCTAACCCAAAGTATTTATGGAAGGATTGCGGGAATGTTTGGCAAACTGAAGCACTTTCCTGCTATAGGTGGCCCTTCAGCCTTCCTAAACAAATCCAACACAGTCAAAATCACCGGCGGGGACGAACCCAAAGTCTTCTCTTCTGCCTTACCCTCCTCGTCAACACCAGTTAAAATTATGGGCAAAGAACATGTAGTCAATCGCGCAATACAATCAGCCACTGAAGTTAAAAAGCTTCCCGATGGCGCTACTACCGGTGTTTGGCACTTTCCACCGATCAATCTTCTCTCAGACCAAAAAATTGGTAAAGCCGACCGAGGGGACATTAAGAAAAACATTGAAACTATTCAAAACACCTTGTGGTCGTTTGGTATCCAAGCCAAAGTTACCGAAGTGCACCAAGGACCAGCGGTCACTCAATATGCTCTTACCATTACCGCTGGCACCAAGCTAAGCAAGATTAGCGCCCTTCAGTCCGATCTGGCTTTGGCTTTGGCCGCGCCCCAGGGGCAAATACGTATCGAGGCTCCTATCCCAGGTCGCGATCTGGTCGGAATAGAAATCCCCAATCGCTCTCTGGAGTTCGTTTCCCTCCGTGAAATGCTTACAGACAAAGCCATGCAAGAAAGTCGTTCAAAAACCGCCTTCTCGCTCGGCCTAGATGTCTCCGGTATGCCGGTGGTCGCTGATATTAACAAAATGCCCCACCTCTTAATCGCCGGTACCACTGGTTCTGGTAAGTCCGTCTTAATCAATGCCATTATTTCTTCCATTTTGTTCCGCGCTTCACCGGAAGAAGTTAAATTTATTATGGTCGATCCTAAGCGAGTCGAACTAACTCCCTATAACGACATTCCTCACCTCCTTACTCCTGTCATTACCGACGTTGGCAAGGTAGTCCACGCTCTCAAATGGGCGACAGCAGAGATGGAAAGACGATATCGGCTCTTTGAAGAGATGTCGGTCAAAAACATTGCCGGCTACAACGAGCTCAGTGGTTTTCAAGCCATGCCTTACATTATTATCATTGTGGATGAAATGGCGGACGTTATGATGTCCAAAAATGCCAATGAGGTCGAAGAAAGCATTGTCCGTATTGCCCAGATGGCTCGTGCTGTTGGCATTCATCTAATTCTAGCCACTCAGCGTCCTTCTGTTAATGTTCTCACTGGACTTATCAAGGCCAATATTCCGGCGAGAATTGCTTTCCAGGTTACCTCTATGATCGACTCTCGGGTTATCATTGATACTCCCGGTGCCGAAAAACTTCTAGGCAAAGGTGACATGCTTTATATTCCTCCAGATACGGCCAAACCAAAACGTATTCAAGGAGCTTTTGTCTCTGATAAAGAAATCAAAAATCTTATCGACTTCATTCGAAGCTCTGGTGTCACTGCTCAGCTAGATGAAACCATCACCAAGGATAAGGGTAGCAAGGGAACTCTCTCGTCTGAAGGGCTTAACCTCGGGCCGGTAGATGAGAAATTTGAAGAAGCAGCTCATCTCTGTATCGCAGAAGGTAAGGGGTCCGCCTCACTACTTCAGCGTCGTTTGGAGGTCGGCTACGCCCGTGCCGCCCGCATACTTGATCAACTTGAACAAGCCGGCGTTCTCGCCCACGCCGAAGGCAATAAGCCTCGTGAAGTTATCGTCGGTAGTTTAAGCGATGTCTTTCCCGGAAATGGCGAAAATTCCTAACCATGAAGACTGTAGGTCAAATCATTCGTGCCGGGAGACAAAAGAGAAATCTTTCTGTGGAACAGTTGTCACATTTGACCAAAATTGATTCCAAGTATATTACTGCTCTAGAATCTGATCAGTATACAAGTTTACCCTCAGAAACTTTTACCAAAGGGTTTATCCGTAATCTGAGCCAGCGGTTATCTTTGGATGCGGACGAGTTGGTTGCTATCTTTAGAAGAGACTTCCGCCAGCCGGACCGTACCCACACCGTAAAATTCCATCGACGGTCTTATTTACCCAAGGTATCATCACAACTACTTCCGTTCATCATCGGAGGTCTTGTCTTTGTTGTTTACTTAATTTTTCAATTCCGAGTCATCCTCACTCCACCAAAACTGGAGATCTATCGGCCTTTTAGCGCTGCCGTTCTCGTTTCTCCCGTAGAAATCGAAGGAGATACTGCCATCGATGCCTCTGTCATTGTTAACGAGGATACTCAAGTCAAGCCCGATGCCTCTGGCCACTTTGTAACCAAGATCAACTTGCCCGTTGGCGAGGTGGTCCTGGAAATTAAATCCGTCAATCGCTTCGGTCGTACAACTTTCAAAAAACTTCCCGTCACCATCATCTCTAAATAATCTCGTCATTGCGAGGTACTCCGTGGCAATCCAGAAAATGATAATATAAATACATGACCCTCCCTCAAATTGTGTCTCTAGTTTCTACGATTCTCCTGACTTCCGTGGCTCTGGTTGTCGGTATTCAATTGATTTTTATCCTTAAAGAACTCCGCTATTCACTTTCCAAACTTAACCAAACGATCGACACTGTCTCGGATACTGTAGACAAGATTGCTCAGCCAGCGCTTGGCCTATTTGCCATCTTGGAAGGTTTTAAAGAGAGTGGCAAAATCATCGAAACTGTTTCCCGTTTCTTTGGTAAAGAAAAGAATAAACCTGAGGGTGAAGAAATCTATGACAACACCATCTGAAAAATCCGGTCATGAAGGTGCCCTGTCCTCGTTTACTGTAGGGGTTGCTTTTGGCGTGGTTGTCGCCCTCCTCTTCGGTACGGAAGAAGGTCGGAAACTAGTCAAAAGAGCTTTGGACGCAATCCCTGATAAATACAAAACTCCACCAGTTCACATTCCCCAAAGCGCGCCCAGGATTCCTATCATCCCCATAGAAGAAACCTCCCATCACACTACCTTCGACGAACCGGAACCTTCGGACTTCTTTCATAACACCCCTTTCGGTAACTCTTTTGGCGAAGCTCCACCACCTCCAGCCCCTCACGTTCGCCCTACCCGCCCCGAACCTTTCAAGCCCAATTAACCATCCTGTAGGGGCGGACCCCCGTGTCCGCCCGCTAACCCCACCACCCTCGCAAACCACCCCATAGCTTGACATCCAGCCTCATTTGTGGTACACTCCACCAGTAACTTTCTCGATTCCACATTCTTTGACAAGGAGATACTCATGCCCCAGTTAACTGGCAAACAGATTTTGGCCGCCCTTATGAAGGAACCTGAATATTCGGCTATGCCGGAGCAAATATTGGCCGCGATGGAGCCGTTCATGCTCGCTCTCCCCGAGGTCTTGAAAGACCTTCTCGACACACCCGTCACCATGCGCTCCATCATGGACTCCAAACTGATCTTCCTTCGCTATTGCATGGCAAATGACTACGTCAAAAAAACCATGACAGTCACTGAGGTAGGTCCCGCTGGAAAAGTCTTTAAGGTGGACTCGATGGCCGGTATGATGCAGTCGATGTTAGAATCGGTTATCGAAATGCTTGATGAGGCAACGAAGGACATTCCTGCTCTGCTCCGTGCACAGGGTCTGACCGAAGACCAGATGATGGCTCATCCCAAAGGTGTTGGCCTCAAGCCCGATCTCCTAAAGCGGTACCGTACAGGTAGCCTAACCATCGCCGACCTTCTCGTAAAACAGCCAATGGTGATCATCAAGAACACCAATTAGCTATCCAATCGCCAAAAAGCGCCACCCAAACGGGGGGGCGCTTTTCTTTTGTCCCCACCTCGTCATTGCGGTTCGGAATACCGAAACTCGCAATGACAATCTTTTTGCATAGAAGCCAAGTCTAAAACACCCATCCTTGCTATATAATTTGTCTGAACATGACCATACACGACATTCGCCAAAAATACTTCGACTTCATGGAATCGAAGGGGCACAAAATCATTCCTTCTAGTCCACTGGTCTTGGAAGGCGATGCCACCACTCTTTTTACCTCCTCCGGCATGCAGCCGATGATGCCCTATTTACTTGGTCAAAAACATCCGTTGGGTACCAGACTTGTTGATTCTCAAAAATGTTTTCGTTCTCAAGATATCGACGAAGTCGGGGATAACCGCCACACCACTTTTTTTGAAATGCTCGGCAACTGGTCTCTTGGCGATTACTTCAAAAAAGAACAGCTAGGTTTCTTTTTCGCTTTTTTAACCGACAAAAAACTTGGCCTCGGTCTTGATCCGCATCGTCTCTATGTTTCCGTTTTTGCCGGCGGTTCCGGTGTCGAGAAAGATGATGATGCCGTCATGATTTGGAAAAATCTCTTTGCCAAAGTCGGTATCCAGGCCAAAGAAGGTCAGCAGATTTTCCCTTACCCAGCCAAAAAGAACTGGTGGTCTCGCGCCGGCACTCCGGAACAAATGCCAACGGGGGAACCGGGTGGTCCTGATAGTGAAGTCTTCTTTGATTTTGGAGTCGAGAGAAAACTCCACGAAAACTCCCAGTGGAAAAACGAACCATGTCATATCAATTGTGATTGTGGGCGCTATGTCGAGATCGGTAACAATGTTTTTATGCAATATGTCAAACAGGCCGATGGAACTCTCAAAGAACTTCCTCAAAAAAATATCGATTTTGGTGGTGGTCTTACTCGTCTAGAAGCAGCTATGAGAAATGATCCGGATATGTTCAACATTTCTTCTCTTGCGCCGGTGATCAAAGAAGTCGAAAAAATTTCCGCACATTCTTATTCCGTCGAGGAACACCGACCCTCGATGCGCGTCATTGCTGATCACCTTACCGCAGCATCTTTCTTGATTAAGGATGGTGTTTTCCCGAGTAACAAGGGCCAGGGTTACGTCCTTCGCCGTCTTCTCCGCCGGGCGGCCATCAAGCTCTATTTCTTAACCGACAATCGAGACTCGATTGTTATGTTGCCTGACATAGTCCGGGTGATCACCGAGTTTTACGACGATCTGTATTTTAATCCCGGCGATTTTCCCTTGATTCAAAATACAATTACCGTCGAGATCTCCAGGTTTAGTCATTCACTCGATCGAGGCCTCAAAGAACTCCAAAAGAATCCGCAGGTAGACGGCAAATTCGCCTTCGATCTCTATCAAAATTATGGTTTTCCATTAGAGGTCACCGCCGAAATACTTTCCCAAATGGGCAAACAGGTCGATATTCAGCAGTTTCAAAAAGAATTTGAAAAACACAAAGAGCTCAGCCGCACCGCCTCTGCCGGCATGTTCAGAGGTGGCTTAGCCGACCACTCTGATGTCGTCACTGCCTATCACACCGCCACCCATCTGTTGCATGCAGCTCTACGACAAATATTAGGTACTCACATCCAGCAAAAGGGCAGTAATATCACCTCCGAAAGATTGAGGTTTGATTTTTCTCACCCGGAAAAATTATCCGAAGTCCAAATCAAAGTGGTCCAAAATTTAATTAATCAAAAAATTTCCGAGAGACTTACCGTTACTAAAGAAGAACTCCCCAAAGAAAAAGCTTTGACTCAAGGTGCCCTTGCTTTTTTCGGTCAAAAATATCCAGATCAGGTCACTGTATATACTATTGGAGATAGGAAAAATTTCTTTTCCAAAGAGCTCTGTGGCGGACCGCATGTGGAAAGTCTGGCAGAACTTGCTAAGATAAATATAGTCAAACAAGAATCTCTTGGAGCCGGAACGCGCCGTCTCTATTTACAATTTGTTTGACAAGTCCCGGAGCCAGAATATTTTTTGGCTGTCGAGATTCATGAGTCACTGATCAAAACTGCCCTGTGGGAGATTCTTGAAGGCCAGCCGGAAATTATAAATGTTGGTTCATACGAATCGTGGACCGACGAAGAATCCCTTATCAACGGAGTCGATTCATCTTTGGATCAAGCAATCAAGGTTATCAAAGGCCAGCCCAAAAGAGTCATCTTTGGTTTGCCTGATTCCTGGATGGAGCTGGACAAAATTCATGCCACCAAAACTAAATTAATTACCCATCTCTGCAAAGAACTGGGCCTCGATCCGATTGGGGTGGTTACCACCAACCGTGCTGTTGCCCACTACCTCAAAAAGAGGGAGGGCATGCCGCCGACTGTTGTTCTTCTTGAAGTCTATACTTCCAAGGTTGCCGTTTCCTATGTCTACCTTGGCGAAGTCAAGCAAACTGAAGAAGCCGCCCGGTCCGGAGACCTAGCCCACGATGTCGAAGAGGGCTTAACCAGAATGGACCTGCCCAATTACCCTGCCAGATTTATTCTAACTAACGGTAACAGTCTAGAAGAGGAGTCCCAGCAAATCACGGCTTTTCCCTGGACAGACAGACTACCCTTTAAGCACATTCCCAAAGTCGAGGTCCTTCCAATTGATTTTTCTATCAAAGCTATTGCTTTGACGGGCGGGGTCGAAGCCGTTCAGTTTTTGGGTCTTGAGGTTACCGAAGATAAAACTGTCGTCAAATCATCTGATGACGATTCCAATTTGGTTATCCCGGTCGAAACCCCCTCTACCATGGAAGAGCTGGGTTTTGCCTACGAAGAAACTTCTGCCCCAGCCACAATTCCCATGGCTCCAACGACACTAGAAGTTGTCTCCGACGACGGTTCTTCCCCAGAGACGTCCAACGACGAACCAGAGTTTGCCTTTTCTGGTGATGAGGCTGACCTTTCTCCAACGAAAAAACCCCATCTTAATTTTGTTCTTCCAGTTCTTCCTCGTTTCAAATCTCTCCACTTTCCCCATTTAAATTATCTTTTTTTGTTTACAGTTCCTGTCATCCTCGTTCTCGGTTTCCTCGCCTACCTCTTTTTTGGTCAAGCTCAGCTCACGATCCATTTTGATCCGCAAAAAATAAATAAACAGTTGGGAATAGCCATTGCCGAAACTACTCTACCGGGAATTCCTACTCTAATTGCTTCCAAGAAGACCTTTACCGGTTCCGCGCAAGAATCAATCTCCACAACCGGCACGGCTACTGTCGGTGATAAAGCCACTGGTACGATCACCATTGCGAACAAAACGACAGTGCCAATCATTTTAAAATCAGGATCTACAGTAAAAAATGATACAGGTAAATACACATTTGTTCTGCAGGACGATGTCACTATTGCTTCTGCCAGCGCACTTGATAACACGAAAGCTGCGGGTGTCAAAGTTACCGCTGTGAAAATCGGCGCTGAATATAATTTACTTAAAGGAACTGTTTTCAGTGTTGGTGACTATCTCAAATCAGTCGCGGCCGCCGTTTCCGAAGCAGATTTTGCCGGTGGTACCTCTCGCACTGTAAACGCCGTTTCCAAAGACGACCAGGATAAACTTTTGTCCATCGCCACCGAAAAAATAAAAACCAAGGTTCAAGGTGATTCGCAAGCGGCCAATCCGGGATTCAAAACTTTGCCTTTTTCCGATATTCAATTTACCAAAAAGCAGTTCGACCACAACCTTTCCGAAGAGGCCGCGACAGTGAGTTTAATTTTGGAAGGTTCTCTTGATGCCCTTGTTTACTCCGAGGATAGTCTCTACAACCTAGCCATAGGGGAGATCCAAAGCCAAATCCCAGCAGGTTCATTTACCAAAAAGGAAACAACTACTGTGAGCCTAGACAATCCCGCCAAGACCGATGGTCGGTACCAATCAAAAGTTACCATCGAGACCACTCTTTATCCGCAAATAGATGAGCAAAAAATGGCCGAATTTGTTAAAGGAAAACTCGTTTCCGGTATTCGCCACTTTTTTGAACCCATTCCCGGCTTTACCGGTCTGGATATAAAAATATTTCCTCCAATTCCTTTAATTACCAAGATTCTGCCGTTTCGAAACATTACTTTCGACCTGGTTAGCAATTGATAATGTTATACAGCTATCGCAAGGCCACTCTGGATAACCCTCATCCTGGCAGGCGTATCCCCCATTACTTAAAGACCCTTCCGACTTTAGTGTCTGCCCTGGGGTTGGGGATTCTCGCTGGCGTTGCTTATCCCGTAGTCAGTTATCAGTTCAAAGACATAAAACTATTTAGTTCTTCTGATTCCGGTTTACTTTCCCCGGCTTATTACCAATCAAAAGCGGAAAATAGTTCTTCCCCCGTAATCATCAACGGTTTGGATTACACAAAAGCCAGTAACTGGTTCCCGGGAAGCATTCAAAACGAATTTTTTTCTGTCCCGACAACAGTTACAGAAGTTACAGATAATTCTCCGGATTCATACACTCTTTCTATACCCTCACTCGGAATCATAAATGCCCAAGTCGCCATCCGAGACGAAGACCTAACCAAGCATTTGGTGCAGTACCCCCAGACGGCTCTTCCCGGCCAAATTGGTTCTCCGGTCATCTTCGGCCATTCCACTCTGCCCCAGTTCTTTGATCCCAAAAAATATACCACAATCTTTTCTACTCTACCAAAGGTTAAAGTTGGCTCCGATATTTTTATTACTTATGACGGCATAGAGTATACCTATCGCATCACCAAGACATTTGAGGTCAAACCAAATGAGTTGTGGGTTCTCAGGCAGGATTACTCGGACAAAAACCTCAAAGTCATTACTTGTGTCCCTCCAGGTACCACCCTACGCCGCCTCGTGGTCGAAGGTACTCTTATCAACAACTAACGCCCTCCTGCGGAACGTCCTTTATAATACTCTTATGTCCATTCTTTGCCTCGACCTGGGTACCGCCCACACCGGCATTGCCATCTCCCAAGAGGGGATACTTGCCACACCTATCGCCACAGTCTACGAAAAAGATGTCAACCAATTGGTCTCCAAGCTATTACCTTATTTATCAAAACATAATCCTGACAAAATTATTATAGGTGTGCCGGAATATGGACCAATAGTCAAGTTTGCGACTGATTTAAGTGAAAAGATTTACGCCATCTTTCCCAAAGAGATAACTTTTTTCAGGGAAGACCTCAGCTCTCACACTGCCAGAAATGTCATGAAGGCACAAGGGAAAACTTTGGTCAGACGCAAAAAAGAAGAACACCAAACCGCCGCCGCCCTCATCCTCCAAGACTACCTCGACTCCCTCTAACCCGTCATTGCGAGCGAAGCGCGGCAATCCAGAATTTTGGTACAATCTAGTTATGTTCAAGAATATTATTGCTCCGGTACAAGCCTGGCTTCTCTCACGAGGTGTTTGCGTCGGTTGCGGCACCCCTCTAACAGATGGCCAAAGCAAACCTTCAACCAAGGTCAAAGATTGCGATCAAGTTACCTGCAAATGCGGTCGGGTTTTTGTTTACAACCCCAAGACAAACACCTATCGCCGTGCTCTCCTGAGCGAAATATAAAATTTATGTTTAAGCGATTTTTCACCGCTTTAACCCTACTTACCATTTTGTTCCTTACGTGGTATTTTCAGTCGGTTCAGCCCGTTACTCACGATGCAGGCACTATGGTAGATTTTGAAGTTAAACCTGGTGCTGGGGTAGACAGAATCGCCAATGACCTGAGTAGTGTCCGCCTTATCCGTTCTCGTATCGGTTTCAAAATCACTATTATTCGCCTAGGGGTTGCCAACAAAATTCAGGCTGGCCTTTTTCGGCTTTCACCTTCCATGAGTGCGACAGAGCTGGCAGAGGCTCTCACTCATGCTTATGCCCGTCAAATCCGAGTCACTATTCCCGAAGGGTTACGTAGCGAAGAGATAAATTCCATCCTCGACAAAGCTTTCAACAAGCTTGAGGGGAGCAATTACAATCCACTGCAGTTCACTTCACTAACTCGTGGAAAAGAAGGCCATTTATTCCCCGATACCTACGATTTCGTTCCTGAAGCATCGGCTTCCGATGTCGTAAGGCGCCTCACCGGTAGATTTGATGAGGTTGTCTCTAACTTGAAAATCTCAGAGCAAAATCTTCCAAAAGTATTGATCTTGGCTTCACTGCTCGAAAGGGAAGCCGCCAACTCAACCGAGATGCCTTTGGTCGCAGGAGTCATAACCAAAAGATTAAATATTGGCATGGCCCTACAAATAGACGCTACTGTTCAATACGCTTTGGGATCGATCCGCTGTAAACAGATTAATTGTGATTGGTGGAAAAAAAGTTTAACCACAGAAGATCTCAAGATAAACTCACCCTTCAATACCTACCAAAATCCCGGACTTCCCCCATCTCCTATTTCAAATCCCGGCAAAGATGCCCTTTCTGCCGCCACCAATCCGGTTGTCGGTTCAGCTCTGTATTATCTCCACGACTCCACCGGCAAAATCCATTTTGCCGACTCTTTGCCTCAACATAATCAAAACATCTGCACTTATCTCAAAAAAGATTGTAAATAACGTCGTCATTGCCTTTTGTAGGGGCGGACCCCCGCGTCCGCCCGCAAACCACCAATTGTCATTGCGAATCTCGGTACTCCGAGCCCTGCCTGCCGGCAGGCAGGTGTGGCAATCTCACTCCAACCACTAAAAAACCGGCATGCACTTCTGCACACCGGTTAAGTTCATCAAATCAGCCAAAATCTCAGCGACTCTTTTAGCTTTGAGTAAGCCACTTCAAAGGAGAGGTTCCCATTTACCATCATTAGCTTGATGTTGCGCCAAATCATTGAGTACATGAAAACAATTCGGACGCCAGTAATAACAAATATAATCCCCACTGCCCAGAAGCCCCACAGATGGAGTATCGTCACTGCCAAGGCTAAGATTCCAGATCTGAACAATAAAGTTAACACCACACTTTGCCAGAATTTTTTCAATGTAGCCTCCTAAATTCAGAATTACCTATTATACAACTCCGTGTTGACAGCAAGCTATTTCAGCCTTATACTACATACACTGCTCTAAACTTGGCTGGGCTTTTTGCCAGTCAGGTTTTTGTATGTTGTCCATTGTTATTTACTCCTGCCTAAATCCAAAAAATCCGGATGATCAAACAAAAAAAACGCGAAAATTGGGGCAATATAGCCTCAAAGTTACCAGAATCGAACTTGGCCCAAACCCAGCTAGATTCTTACAAACAATTTCTCGAAGAAGGCATCCGTGAATCATTACTCGAACTAAATCCCATCAAAGACTTTACCGGAAAGGTCTTTGAATTTGAGTTTTTAAGCAATCGTGTTGGTCTCCCCAAGTTTTCTCCTAAGCAGGCTATCGAAAAAGGTGTCACCTTCGAATCTCCTCTCTGGGCTACCGTCAAGTTGACGAATCTCCATACCAAAGCGACTCAGCAGCAAGAAATATTCCTTGGGGATATTCCCATGATGACTTCCATAGGTACCTTTATCATCAATGGTGTCGAACGTGTGGTCGTTAACCAGCTCGTTCGCTCCCCGGGTGCCTACTTTACCCGCGAATTTGACCCTCATTCCGGTCGAGCCATGCATCAGGCTGAGGTACGACCCATGCGCGGTTCCTGGCTTGAGTTTATTGTTTCTCGAAATGACTATATTTCCGTCCGCATCGATCGGCACCGTAAAGTTTCCGCTACTACCCTTATTCGTGCTTTGGGCTATTCAACCAACGAGGAGATTCTGGCCCTTTTTGCCGGTGTAGATACCGACAAAGAACATCGCTACATTGCCTCTACTCTCTTAAAAGATAACAGTACCAATACCGAAGAAGCGATCTTGGACTTCTACCAGAAAGTGCGACCCGGAGAGCCAGCCGTTTTGGAAAATGCCAAAGCCCTTCTCCACCAGATGTTTTTTGATTCCCGCCGTTACAATCTTGGCTTGGTTGGCCGTTACAAGATGAATCGTAAGCTGGGTATCAACACCCCTGTCGACAAGCAACACATCACTCTCAGTAACGACGACTTCATTGGCTCTATCAAATACTTGATTGGTCTTCAAAATGGCCAGGGTAAAGTGGACGATATCGACCACTTGGCTAACCGCCGACTTCGCTGTGTCGGAGAACTGGTTAATCAAACTTCCTTCAAAGCAGGACTTTTAAGGCTCGAGCGTTCCATCAAAGAGAAGATGTCTCTTGCCAAGCCTGACGAGCTTCCCACCCCCGCCGCCTTTGTTAATCCTCGTCCAATTATCTCCGCTATCACCGAATTCTTCCGCCGCAATAGACTTAGCTCCATCTTGGATCAGGTCAACCCTCTTTCCGAAGTTGACAACCTGAGGCGTATTTCGGTTATGGGACCTGGAGGTATCACCCGTGAAAGAGCCTCTTTCTCCATGCGTGATATTCACTCTTCCCAATATTCTCGTATCTGTCCAGTCCGTTCTCCTGAAGGTCCCAATATCGGTCTCGTTACCTATCTGGCCCTTTACTCCCGTATCAATCCTTACGGTTTTCTCGAAGCCCCATACCTCAAAGTCAACATAGTTGAAAAAGCCGGCAAAACTACCTTCAAAATTGGGGCAGAAGTTGTCTACTTAGCCGCCGATGATGAGGAAGATGCTTATATTACCCATGCAGGAATCGAGCGAGACGGCGACATTATTACCCAGAAGTGGGTACCTGTCCGATTCGGAGGTAAATTCATTGAAGCAGACATTGATAAAGTGCAGTACATAGATGTAATACCCAGACAAGTTGTCGGTACGTCGGCCGCTCTAATTCCTTTTATTCAGCAAGATGAAGGTACGCGTGCTCTCATGGGCACTCACCATCTCACCCAGGCCCTTCCATTGGTCAAGCCTACCGCCCCCATCGTGGGAACCGGTATGGAAGAAGTCACAGCCAAGGGTATGGGTTGGGTGGTTTCTTCTGCTTTCGACGGGGAAGTTCTTTCGGTGGACGGTAATCATATTAGTCTTAAGTTGTCAGCCAAAGACGCGGTTAAGGCCGTCACCGAGATTTCTCCTTACGACTATGGCTTTGTCGAACTTCACAAAGACATCGTCACCTACAATCTTCGCAAATATCACAATTCTTCTCAGGATACTTGTTATAACCAACATCCATTAGTCGCCGTCGGTGACAAAATTAAAAAAGGAGATGTCATCATTAACGGCCCCGCCTCCGAAAACGGCGAGCTCGCCTTAGGTCAGAATCTCTTAATTGCCTATGCCGCTTTCGAGGGTTTGGGTTATGAAGACGCTATCGTCGTTTCCGATCGTTGTGTTCGGGAAGACCTGCTCTCATCAATCCACATTCATGAACACAGTTGCGATGTTATGGATACCAAGCTGGGTGCCGAAGAACTTACGAGAGATATTCCTAATGTTGCAGAGGTTGATCTCAGAAATCTTGGTCAAGACGGTATTATTGCTATCGGTTCCGTTGTGGGACCCAATGATATTCTGATTGGAAAAATTGCCCCCAAAGGAGAAACCGAATTAACTGCCGAAGAAAGACTTTTGAGAGCCATTTTCGGCGAAAAAGCTCGTGAAGTTCGCGACACCTCACTTCGTATGCCTCATGGTGAACAAGGTGTCGTCGTTTCCGTGAGAACTCTCAGTCGTGAAGAAGGGGATGAGCTGGATGCCGGAGTCATTACTCAAATAAAAATCAAAGTTGCTCAGCTTAGAAAAATAACTGTTGGTGATAAAGTTGCCGGAAGACACGGGAACAAGGGTGTCATCAGTAAAATTGTTTCTGACGCCGATATGCCCCATCTCGCCGATGGCCGTCCGGTAGATATCATTATTTCTCCTCTTTCTGTTCTCGCTCGTATGAACCTGGGACAATTATTGGAAGCCCAACTGGCTTTTGCGGGTGAACAGCTGGACAGACGTTTTTCTGTTCCTGTCTTTGAAAAAGTTTCTGAATCTCAAATTACCGACGTTCTCAAAGAAGCCGGTTTACCTGTTACCGGCAAATCTCAGCTTTACGACGGACGTACGGGAGAACCTTTTGCTCAAGAAACCGCCGTTGGTGTTGGCTATATCATCAAGCTCAACCACATGGTTGAGGATAAGACTCACGCTCGTTCGATTGGACCTTACTCTTTAGTCACCCAGCAACCTCTTGGAGGTAAGGCTCAGATGGGTGGACAGCGTTTGGGAGAAATGGAAGTTTGGGCTCTCGAAGCTCACAAGGCCGCTTACTCGCTCCAGGAGATGTTAACTTTAAAGTCCGATGATGTTGTTGGTCGCTCCAAAGCCTTTGAAGCTATAGTCAAGGGTGAGACCATCCCCATGTCCTCAATTCCTGAATCTTTTAAGGTCCTTGTCAAAGAGCTCAACTCACTTTGTCTCGCTGTCGTTCCTACCGGCCAGGTCGTGGCCGCTGTCGAAGAAGCTATGCCGGTCAAGCCGGAAATAGCCGCTGTTATTGACGAGGCTACTTCTATGTCCGATGAACTCAAAGCCTCGACTTTTGAAGAGGAGGATGAAAGTGGTGAGCCAATCGATGAGGTCAGTGAGGAATCTGCAGAAGCGGGAGATCCAAACCCGGATTTAGAAAATCAGTAATTAAAGTAAACCTAAAAAAATAAAACATGAATAATATTGTCGATTTCTCAGGTTTGCAGATCAGACTCGCTAGCCCAGAAGATATTCGTAGTTGGTCTTACGGTCTCGTAACCAAACCGGAAACTATTAATTACCGAACTCAAAAACCCGAAAAGGACGGTCTTTTCTGCGAACGAATTTTTGGACCCACCAAGGATTGGGAATGTTACTGTGGAAAATACAAACGAGTCCGCTTTAAAGGCATTGTTTGCGATAAATGTGGTGTCGAAGTTACTCTTAGCCGTGTCCGCCGCGAAAGGATGGGTCACATCGAGCTCTCTGCACCGGTTGCCCACGTTTGGTTCTTCAAGGGTGCTCCCAGTAAGCTTTCTTTACTACTGGATATTTCACCAAAGGCTTTAACTTCAGTTATTTACTTTAGTAAATTCCTTATCATGTCGGTTAATGAAGAAGGACGCGAAGACGCTTTAAAGAGTATCGAAACTCAAAAAGAGGCCAAGCTCAACGAAGTCCATTCCAATTTTGACAAACAAATTGAAGATATCAAAGTACAGGGTGAAAAAGAAGTTTCCGAATTAAAAAAGAAAATTAAAGTTAAGGACGAATTAGAGCTTAAGACGGAAGATCTCAAGGTTCAATACAAACAAAAGGTCGCCTCGCTTCGTGAACAGATGGTAGTTGAGCTTGCTTTTACCGAAGAAATTTACAGCAAGCTTGGAACACTGATAGAAAGAATTCAAACCAATTCTTTGGTTTCCGATTCTGAATTTGCCAAGCTTGAAGAATACAGACTCGTTGATTGGCTTGAGGCTGGTATGGGTTCGGAAGCTCTTCTTGATGCTCTCAAAAAAGTCAATCTTGAAGAACTAGCTGCCAAACTCAAAGAAGATCTCAACAGTCCTTCGGAAGCCAAGAAGCTCAGAGCCACCAAACGGCTTCAGGTCGTTCGCGGTTTAGCTGACTCCAAGATCAAACCGGAATGGATGATCGTTCAGACTCTCCCTGTAATTCCTCCCGATCTTCGTCCCATGGTTCAGCTTTCCGGTGGCCGTTTTGCGGCTTCTGATCTCAACGATCTCTACCGCAGAGTTATCAACCGAAACAATCGTCTCAAACATCTCATCGACCTCGGTGCTCCGGAAATTATCTTGAGAAATGAAAAACGCATGCTTCAGGAAGCAGTCGACTCTCTGATTGACTCTTCTCAAGCTCGTTCTACTCGTCGATCCCGTACCGGTAAAACGCTCAAATCGTTGTCCGACATGCTCCGTGGTAAACAAGGCCGTTTCCGTCAAAACCTCCTGGGTAAGCGTGTAGATTACTCCGGTCGTTCTGTTATCGTCGTCGGACCTGAGCTCAAACTTAATCAATGTGGTCTTCCAAAAGATATGGCTTTAGAGATGTTTAAGCCTTTCGTTCTTCACGAGCTTATCAAGCAAGACATGGCTCCCAATGTTAAAGCCGCCAAAGTTTTGATTGAAAAACGCCAGCCGGAAGTCTTCGACATTCTTGAAAAAATTACTAAAAAACACCCTGTCCTCCTAAACCGTGCCCCCACACTTCACAAGCTTTCTATTCAAGCTTTCTGGCCAGTACTGGTTGATGGTGCCGCTATTCGTTTACATCCGGTAGTTTGTGGTGGTTTCAACGCTGACTTCGATGGAGATCAAATGGCCGTTCATGTACCTCTTACCAAAAAAGCCATTATGGAAGCCAAGAAACACATGCTTCCTCAATACAACTTGGTCAAACCCTCAGCTGGTAACCCAGTTTCCATTCCTGACTCCAAAGAAATGGCCATTGGTGTTTATTATCTTACTTCGATCGATACCAAACTGGCCCCTTATACCATGCCTTTCTCCTCTCCTACCGAGGCCATCACCGCCTACGAGACGGGAGCTTTGAATCCTCGTCAACCGATCAAAGTTCGCTTGATCGCCGGTAAGTCCGAACTTACGGAGACCACTGTCGGCCGCATTATCTTCAATAAAATTCTTCCAAAAGAGTGGGCATTCATCAATCACAATCTTCCTCGAAAAGAAATTTCCGCCATGTTCCATCGAGCTATTAAAGAGATCGACATCAAACGTGTTGTCAGACTTATCGATGGTGTAAAAGATATTGGTTTTGCTTATTCCACCATTTCCGGTCTCTCCTTCGCCATTTCCGACAACGAAATGTATTCTGGAAAAGACGCGGTGATTGAAGAGGGAAATAAAAAAGCCAAAGAGATCGAAGAGAACTACAATAATGGTCTGATAACCAACGAAGAAAGACGCAAGATCACCATTCAAATGTGGATGGACACCGCCGAAGACTTGGCCGAAAAAACCTGGCAAGAATTCTCCGAAGACAATCCGGTCCGTTTGATTATTGATACCGGTATGGGTCGTATTACCAAAAATAC
This sequence comes from Candidatus Collierbacteria bacterium GW2011_GWC2_44_18, assembly GCA_001000865.1. Classification (GTDB taxonomy): domain Bacteria; phylum Patescibacteriota; class Microgenomatia; order UBA1400; family MFAQ01; genus UBA10133. Next base: position 47,418 of record LCIE01000002.1, read on the forward strand.
CATCAAACAGCTTTCGGCGATGCGTGGTGTTGGTGCCGATCCACTTGGAAATTTGATAGAACTTCCCACCAAAGGAAACTTCCGCGAAGGTCTAAACATCTTCGAATACGTTTCCTCCATTCGCAGTTCTAGAAAGGGTCTCACCGATACTGCCCTTCGTACCGCCGACGCCGGATATCTTACCCGCCGGTTGGTAGATGTCAGTCATGATGCTATCATTCGAGCCGAAGACTGTGGTACTGATGAATTTGTCACTATTTCTACAGAGGATAGCCGAGGCAAGATCTTCGAAAAACGAATAAACTCCCGTTTCGCTGCCAAAAAAGTAATTTCTCCCGAAACTCACAAGGTTTTAGTTGGTGCCAGTGAGATGATTACCGAAGAAGTCGCGGCCGAAATCGCCAAATCAGGAGTTAAAGAAGTCGAAGTTCGTTCTCCTCTTACTTGCAAGATGCGTTTCGGTCTCTGTGTAAAATGTTATGGAAACAGTTTGGCCAGCAACTCTACCTCAGTCATTGGGGACCCTGCTGGTGTAACCGCCGCCCAATCCATCGGAGAGCCTGGAACCCAACTTACTATGCGTACCAAGCACTCCGGAGGTGTCGCGGGAGTCGACGTGACTCAAGGGTTACCTCGGGTGACCGAACTTTTCGAGGTACGTCAGCCCAAACTGGTCGCCCCAATTTCCGAGGTTTCCGGTAAGGTTAAAATTGTCGAAACCGACAATGGTAATCTGGTTACCGTTACCCCTACAGGCAAAAAAGAAGATCGTAAGGAGTACCTCATTCCTTTAGCCATGCCTCTTAAGGTTGAGGATGCCGAAATGATCGCTGTTGGAACTCAGTTAGCCGCCGGCGGTGTCGATATCAAAGAGCTTCTCAAGATCAAAGGTCTCAGATCGGCCCAAAACTATCTCATTGGTGAAATCCAGGCTATCTACGAGTCTCAAGGAATCGGTATTCACGACAAACACTTTGAGGTCATCGTCCGCAAAATGTGTGACTATGTCCGTATAGACTCACTCGGAGATACCAGCTTGGTTGCTGGAGACGTCATAAGCCGGGGAAGTTACGAAATGGCTAACGAAGCGATCATTGCTCAAGGGGGAGAGCCTGCTACTGCTACCAACCTGATTCTCGGAACTATTCGCGCCGCTCTACATACCGATTCTTGGTTATCAGCCGCTTCCTTCCAGGATACCACTAGTGTCTTGACCGACGCCGCCACCCAAGGCAAGATTGATCATTTAGTCGGCATGAAAGAAAATGTTATTATTGGTCGGTTGGTCCCCACAAGCAAGTTGCGTGCCAGGATCGAGAATATCTGATAAAATACACGAGCAAACTATGCCTACAACTAACCAACTAATTAAACACGGTCGCATCAACGCTACTCGAAAAATCAAAACTACTGCTCTCCGCAAGAGTTTTAACTCGGTCAAGCGTCACATGGTCGCTACCCAGAGTCCCCAAAAGGCCGGTGTCTGTCTACAGGTCAAAACCATGACCCCCAAGAAACCAAACTCCGCCCTTCGAAAGATCGCCCGTGTGCGTCTTAGCAACAAGCAGGAGGTTACCGCTTATATCATGGGTGAAGGCCACAATCTGGCCGAGCACAGTATTGTCCTCATTCGCGGTGGTCGTGTTCGTGACCTTCCTGGTGTCAAATACCACATTGTTAGAGGTAAGCTCGATACCGGTGGTATTGAAAAACGTCGCACCAGCCGTAGTAAATACGGCTCCAAGCGCCCCTCACCAGCCAAAAAATAATATGAGAAGTAAAAAAACCCCACCCAAAAAAATCCAATTTGATCCGATCTACGGCAGTCCTCTAATCGCCAAGCTAATCACTAGCGTTATGGAAGACGGCCGCAAGTCCGTCGCCGCCAAACAGGTCTACAAGGCGATTGATATTGTGGCCGAACAAACCAAGCAAGATGGAGTTGAATACCTTCACGCTTCTCTGGAAAACATCAAGCCTACCATCGAAGTCCGTTCTCGCCGAGTCGGAGGTGCTTCTTACCAAGTCCCTACTCCTATCCGTCCAGAGCGTCGTGACTCTCTCGCTATCCGCTGGCTAATCAATGCCGCCAAGGCGCGTGGAGCCAATCCTTACCGCACTCTGGCCGACAAGCTTGCGGCTGAGATCGTCGAAGCTCACGAAAATGCCGGTGCCGCCATCAAAAAGAAACTCGATACTCACAAAATGGCCGAAGCCAACAAGGCCTTCGCCCACTTCCGCTGGTAGTCTTTCCCCGAGGAGTCTCCACCCTCGACCCCTCCCCATCCTATTAGTGCTACAATATCCCATAAATCTCGCACTTTAACGGAGGCTATTGATGCCCAATTTCTGTCCACTCGTAAATGGGATATGTAAAGCCACTTGCGTATTTTTCAACGCCAGACTCAGAACCTGCCTTATTCGTGATGCGGCTCTTGCCATACTTTCTCTGCCCAATAAGGTAGAAGCCATCCAGGAAGGCGTCGAAGATCTGCCCGACAAAATCGTCGATCAATTTGTCGAAATCAACCGAGAAGATTAGGAGCCTAAATTGCAGGCCGCCCGAAGGGCGGCCTTTTAAGTCTCCCTCTCCAAAAAATATTGAGTTAGGCAGAAGCGATATCCGGGACCTCGTTTGTATGATGCCACAATTTCTTTTTGTTCATCGGTCAGTTTTTCAAAATCTTTTTCGGTCAGATGGGCCAGAATCAAAACATCACTTCGTCTCAGTTCTATTCCTGTCTCTTTCTGTATTTGATCTAGTATCTCTTTCTGTACAGGCGCATATTTTTTATAAATATAATCTGATGTAAACTTATGAAAAACTTTTTCGGCGATAATCAGTGACAGAATATTCTTAAACCACTTTGTTCCATATAGCGTCTGGACCGGCTCCCGACTAAAGGTAAAACCAACTCTGTAGTAAAACAATCCAAATGGTTTGCTCATAGAAGTCAGCACCGCGATGATATTGGGGTGTGTCATGTCAAACCTGTGTTTCTTGGTTAACCCTAGATATGCCATATCCACAACTACTTTGTTCCCCAAATCAGCAATTTGATTGATTAAAGAGTCCGGTAAAATATTGCCATCTCTGCCCGATGGGTTTGATATAAACCAATACCCGGGCATCAACGCCTTAATCACCTCTATATCCTCCTTAACTTCCTGCACGGTTAGGCCCAGGCCAGCCGCGCATTCCCGGTAACCTTCGTACTCACCCTCTAAAGTGTAAATCGGAGAGTCGGGATGGTCCTTTTTAATCCTTGATAGTAGGTGATAGATACCTTCGCTCGAACCACTCGTTGGATAACGATAGCCAAATCCTTCTAATCCCTTGACGTCTTTTTTATAAAACTTAATCATCTTTTCAGTGATCGGTTTTTCGTAGTCATCCAATCCGGGTGAAATAGATTTCAAAAACTCTCCATGCGGAAAATCAGCTGTAATCTTCGAAATTAATTTTCGTATCTCCGGAAAATAGTAGGAGTACACCGCCCTAATTGTCTTTAATTTCTCCATATTTATTGATAATTTTTAACTCGTTGTCATCCCGCACCTTCCCGAGGAGTCTCCTTGTAGGTATTCCTGCGAGGAGACTCCTCATTGGTCTCCATCTCCGTTAAAGAATAATCGCCCCTTTGTACTGCCAATCGAATCTAATGTGCCCATCCGGAAAGAATATCATTTGCCGAATATCATCTGTACCCGGTTTAATCGTCAAAGCGTCCGTCAAGCACACATTCTGCCCGTCTATGTCAAAGATTCTTGAATTGTGCCCATAAGAAAGTAGTAGTCTCCCGTGCTTCTCCGCCCATCGATTAATATCCGAGATCTTCTTCGCAGTTAGCATAAGGTTCAGTGTATCTGCCTTATATTTTTCACTCTCCGATTCTTCGGGTGCCGCCACTGGTCGCAGCGAAACTTGCTCTACCCCCCATTTGTTGGCTGTTTCAACCATCTTTTGCGCCTCTTTTGGTGTGTCGATGTGATCTTTAATCAAGACCACCGAAAATCTCACTGAGTATCCAATCTTGTGTAGTTTATCGATTAATTTTCCCAAATCAGGGTAAGTCTTTTTTCCAGGCACATAATTTGCTCTATTCTTCTCTGGGTCATAATGCACCACCGATATCGAGATTATCGATAGGCCCAGCTCATACCACTCTTTCAAATATTTGTCATATTTTTCTGACTGCTCCGAAAACAATATTCCATTTGTCTGCAGTTCCAGAATCGGAAAGTCATATTTCTGGAGGTGTTGGAGATAATCGGTGATTTGATCAGGGAATAATGTTGGCTCACCTTTACCCGTTAACAATACGCTGGTGATGTTATTTACTTGCGCCATCCGACAGGCTTTGTGAAAGTTTATCCAGTTCACCTTCGTCGGTCTCATCCCAATCTCCTTTACCCCCGTCATTTTCGAGACACAAAACGGACACTTCGCATTACATATTGCATTGCCTGAAACTACTGTAAACGTTTGTATCTTCATCTTAGTGTAAAGTATACACTATACCTCTCACCTTGTCAATCCTCGTTCGTCATTCCGGGCTTGACCCGGAATCCATCCCCTGGTACAATACCCCATAACGTTTTCGTCGCGCACTCAGGTACTTTGATATACATCAAGGAGATATTTCAAAATGAGGATATTTAGCTTTCTTTTACCCCGTAGGCCACAGCCTCCGCATCCTGATACTCCCATTGAAACTTGGATCGTTGAGATATTAGAAGCTCCGGAAGGACCCGTCTTAAACAAAACTTTGATCATTACCGAGAGCTGGTCTCGGGCCAACAGTCGACCTCCTCTCCATCAGGATCATCAGTTTGGGCCAAGCAAACCGATCGTTTTTGTCATTAATGAATTGCCTGGTTCTAAACGGTATCGTGTCTATACCAAATCAGACTTTGATATTCAGTTCGGCGAGATCACGACCAGAACACCTGAAGAAAGAATCGAGGTCAAAGACAGTTACGGTAACATGCTTGCCGATGCCGTAGAAGAACTCAGACAAATACATGCCAGATTGCAGAAATAGAGGTTCTCATGTTCGTCTTTCAAGGACATCAAATCGTCTCATTGCTTGGCACTTTAGTCATGGTGGTGTGGTTCATTCTACCCCTGATCTTCAAAAAGCTGAAGATCATGCCTAAGATCGGGCGTGGAATGAAGTTCCGGGATTATTTCTGGGTGTATGCGTATGCCCTGTTGATCCCGAACTCCACATACGCCTTCTTTGAACTTCGGCACCTAATCTTCATCGATCACGTTGCCGATGTTCTGACTCCCTCTTCCTTCATGGTTTTTGGAAGCATTTCTTTGATCGGCCTCCTGACAACGATCTGGGGAATTCGGCTGGTGGTGGACTATTATGCTAAATCCAAGATGGAGCGAGTCGTTTACACACTTGCTCTTTCTCTAATCTGTGGCTTCGGGGCCGTGATCGGCCTCCTGGACTTCGCCAGTTTCTCTGCAGTTCTCTTCCCTCCGGTTTTGATTCTCATCGCCATTGTATTGCTTGGGCATCCGTTCCTCATCCGGGTCGCCCTGGTCACGGCTACGTTTCTATTTTTTCTGAATCTCCTTCTCGACTGCTTTCAAAAACCCACCTAACAGTGGGTTTTTCTTTTTGTGATAAGCTCTTTGAATTTTATTTTGAGTTCGCTATATGCTACAATTAGCCTCGTGAATATCTCTCCATTATCGGAGAGGTTTTGTTCGCCTATAACTAATAAATAATAACCAACAACTCAAAATGGCCGCTCCTACCGGAAAAAAAGTCCCTCTAGACCGTGTTAGAAACACGGGTATTATCGCGCACATCGATGCAGGCAAAACCACCACTACCGAACGTATCCTTTTCTATACCGGAAAGTCTTACAAGATAGGCGATATTGATGAAGGCAACACCCAAATGGACTGGATGGAGCAGGAAAAAGAGCGCGGTATTACCATCGTTTCCGCCGCTACCACCGCCTTCTGGACACCAGTACTCCCCCATGCCCGTTTCAAAGAAGAACACCGTTTCAATATCATTGATACTCCCGGCCACGTCGATTTTACCGCCGAAGTCGAGCGCTCTCTCCGTGTTCTCGATGGGGGAGTCATCGTTCTTGACGCTGGCTCCGGTGTCCAATCTCAAACCGAAACTGTCTGGCGCCAAGCGGATAAATATAAAGTACCCCGCATCGCTTTTATCAACAAAATGGATGTTTTGGGTGCCGATTACATGGCTACCATCAAAGACGTTCATGAAAAGTTAGGTGCCAAAACTGCCGTTATGGCTCTTCCCTTAGGTGTCGAAAACACCTTCCGTGGTATCGTTATGCTTCTTGAAAGACAAACCATTGTTTGGAAAGGTGACGAAACTGGTGCGTTATATGAAGTGACTGAAGGTTTTCCCGAAGACATGAAGGACGAATGTGAGCTGGAACGCGCCAAACTTATTGAATCCATCGTCGAGTTCGATGAGGCTCTCATGGGAGAGTATTTGGAAGGTAAGGAGCCAGCTATGGAAGCCCTCAAAAGTGCCCTTCGTGTAGCTACCTGCGCCAATCTTATTGTCCCCGTTTTTCCCGGCTCTTCCCTCCGAAACAAAGGCGTCCAGCCTCTTCTAGATGCTGTTGTTGATTTTCTGCCCTCACCTATAGACAAGCCCACCATCACCGGTATCAATCCTGAAACCAACGAAGAAGTTACCCGCAAAGCTGATCCTGGTGAGCCATTTTCCGGTTTAGCTTTCAAAATTCAAGCCGACCCTCATGTTGGTAAGCTCACTTATGTTCGTGTTTATTCAGGCAAAATTACCTCCGGTACTTTTGTCTACAACGCCAGTAAACACGAACGCGAACGCCTCGGTCGTTTGATGCTCATGCATGCCAACACCCGTGAGGAAGTATCCGAAGCCAGTGCCGGAGAAATTGTTGGTATTGTCGGTCTCAAATCCACCAAAACTGGCGACACTCTTTGTGATGAAAACAAACCCCTGGTTCTGGAATCCATCAACTTCCCTGATCCGGTTATCTCTCTGGCTATCGAACCTAAGACCAAGGCTGATCAAGAAAAACTAGATCTGGCTCTTGGCCGTCTGGCTGAAGAAGATCCTACTTTTAGAATCAAAACCGACCATGAGACTGGGCAAACCGTTATCGCCGGCATGGGCGAACTCCACCTCGAAATTTTGGTCGACCGTCTCCGTCGTGAATTCAAAGTTGAGGCGACCACTGGTGCCCCTCAAGTTGCCTATCGTGAGACTATTACCAAGTTTGCCAAAGGCGAAGGTAAATATATCCGTCAGTCTGGTGGACGCGGTCAGTATGGTCACTGCATTTTGGAAGTCACCCCCAAACCCCGTGGCGAAGGCTTCACCTTCACCAACAAAATCGTTGGTGGTTCTATCCCTAAAGAATTCATTTCTCCCATTGAAAAAGGAGTTCGTGAAGCCTTGGACAATGGTATTATCGCCGGTTTTCAGATGGTGGACCTTGATGTAGCTGTTGTCGATGGAAGTTTCCACGAAGTCGATTCCTCCGAAATGTCTTTCAAGATCGCTGGTTCTATGGCAGTCCAAGACGCGGTCAAGAATGCTTCTCCGGTAATTCTCGAACCAATTATGAAGGTGGAGGTTACTACTCCTGAAGGTAATATGGGTGACATTATTGGTGATCTATCTTCTCGCCGCGCCCAAATCGCCGGTACTGCTCAGCGTGGCAATGCCCGTGTTATTACTGCTACAGTCCCGTTATCAGAGCTTTCAGCCTATGCTACTGCCATCCGTTCTCTAACTGCCGGGCGGGCCTCATATTATATGGAGCCATCACATTATCAAGATCTTCCAAACAGTTTGGCCGCCAAACTATTGAAATCTCCGACAAATTAGGATAAAATCTGCTAAAATAAATAGGCTCGAAAAACAGTAATTACCAAATATATAAAAATAATTAACAAAAATGGCTACTTATCAAAGAAATAAACCCCACGTTAACATCGGCACCATTGGTCACGTCGATCATGGCAAGACCACTCTTACTGCCGCTATTACCACCACACTCGCGACTCAGGGTTTAGCTGAGGCACTTCCTTTTGATCAAATTGATAAATCCCCGGAAGAAAGAGAGCGTGGAGTTACTATTCAGATTTCTCACGTTCCTTACGAAACCAAGAAACGTCACTACGCCCACATCGACTGCCCCGGCCACCGCGATTATATCAAGAACATGATTACTGGTGCCGCTCAGATGGATGGTGCAATTCTAGTTGTAGCTGCTACTGACGGCCCTATGCCTCAAACTAATGAGCATTTACTCTTAGCTCATCAGGTGAATGTCCCTCGTCTCGTCGTTGCGTTAAATAAATGCGATGCCGTAGATGACCCAGAACTTCTTGAGTTGGTCGAGATGGAGATCCGCGAGAAACTAAAGAAATATGGTTTCGAAGAAGACACCCCCATCATTCGCGTTTCTGCCCTCAAAGCCCTTGAAGGCGACAAAGATGCCCAGGCAGGCATTATGAAACTAATGGACACCGTCGACGAATGGATTCCAGATCCAGTTCGTGAGCTTGATAAGCCTTTCCTTATGCCAGTCGAAGACGTTTTCTCCATCAAAGGCCGCGGAACCGTAGTTACTGGACGTATTGAAACCGGCGTCATCAAAGTAGGTGAAGAAATCGAAATCGTTGGAATAAAACCTACCGCCAAGTCCGTCGTCACTGGAGTGGAAATGTTCCACCAACAGCTCGAACAGGGTCAAGCGGGTGATAACGTTGGTCTTCTGCTGAGAGGTATCGAAAAAGATGACGTTCAAAGAGGTCAGGTTTTGGCCAAAACTGGATCTATCAAGCCTCACACAAAGTTCGAAGCCGAAGCCTATATCTTAGGTAAAGACGAAGGTGGCCGCCACAGCCCAATGTTCTCTGGTTACAAGCCTCAATTCTTTATCCGCACCACTGATGTAACTGGTGAGGTGAAGCTCGCAGAGGGAGTCGAGATGATCATGCCTGGTGACAACGCCAAAATGACTGTCGAACTTATTCAGCCCATCGCCATGACAGAGGGCCAACGCTTCGCTATCCGCGAAGGTGGTTTGACCGTCGGTGCTGGAGCCATTACCAAAGTGATCGCCTAAAGCAAAGTTTTATTTAGCACCTTTATTCTTCTTAGTTATGACAGACCAACCACGCATTCGCGTCAAACTCAAGTCATTTGACCACCGTGTCATTGACGAAGCCGCCAAAAAAATTATTCAGGCAGCTCTTGTCTCAGGCGCCCAGGTGGTTGGTCCCGTCCCCCTGCCCACTAAGAAGAAGGTTATTGTCGTTACCGCTTCTCCTCACACGGACAAAGACTCGCGCGAGCAGTTTGCCATTCTTACTCACAAGAGGCTTATCGATATCGTTAATCCAACCAATAAAACCATTGACTCGCTTCAACATCTCGATCTTCCCGCCGGTGTCGGCATCGAAATTAAGATGTAAGTCCATGCCGAAAACTTTAAATTATTAAAAAAACTGCCCGCACCGTTTTCGGAGTCCCCGAAATCCGGGGGCGTTTTTTAGGGTTAATACCCATTATAAAAAAACATGTTAAACCAAGTATACGCAACCAAAAAGAGCATGACTCAGGCCTTCGTAGAAGGTAAGCGGATCCCCTTGACCGTTCTGACGGTGTCTCCTCACGTGGTTATTAGAAACAAATCCGTCGAACAAGACGGCTACTCATCGGTGGTCCTTACTGTCGGTGCCAAGGACTCGCACGAAATCCTTTCGGAAGAAATTATTGAGGCTAAAACAGAGCTGAACCTTTCGGAAATTTTGATCCCCGGCACCATCATCGACGCCACCGCCACCTCAAAAGGCAAAGGTACCTCCGGTGTCATGAAACGCTGGAATTTTGCCGGAGGTCCTCGGACTCACGGTCAGTCAGATCGAGAGCGCGCACCTGGATCAATTGGTAGAGGAACCACCCCCGGTCGGGTTTTGCCTGGTACTCACATGGCCGGACATATGGGCAACACCAATACCCATATCAGAAACCTCAAGATTCACTCTTTCGATCCTTCCACCGGCATTCTTCAAGTTACCGGTTGCATTCCAGGTGGCCGAGGAGCCACCACTTTGATTACTGTCAGTAAGCTAAACAAATAATATGGCCACCAAAAAAGCAATCACTGCTACCAGTCAAGATCTCTCCGTCTTTTCTATTGAAGTCAATCCCTTACTGCTTGCCCAGGCGATTCACGTTTATCAAGAAAACAGTCATCGGGGTGTATCAAAAACCAAGACCAGAGGAGAGATCAATGCCACCAAGAAAAAAGTCTACAAACAAAAAGGTACCGGTAACGCTCGTCATGGTGCCAAATCCGCACCTCTTTATGTCGGTGGAGGTGTTCCCTTCGGCCCCACCGGTCTCAAGTCTGCCCCCATGTCCCTAAACCAGAAGATGAAGTCCAAAGCCCTCATCGGCATGTTATCCCACTACCAAAAAGAAAATCGAATTACTTTGATTGATTCCTCTGAAATCAAGGATTTGTCCACCAGGTCTGCTCTCGGGGTTTTGGGAAAGAGTGAGGCAGCTTTTGTCTACTTCAATGAGAAACCAGCTATCTTGAAAGCTGTTAGCAATCTCGAAAACATCATTATGCTGTCAGCCAGACGCCTCAATGCCTTTACTGTTGCCAGCTCACCCAAACTTTTTTTAACCGCCGCCGCTTACGATCACTTAGTTACTCGTTTGAAACTTATCTAATATGTCTACTCCTTTAATTCATCAAAACACCATCATCAAGCCGGTCGTCACCGAGAAAAGTTATTCGCTTGCTTCTCAGGACAAGTATGTTTTTCAGGTTGATCCCGCCGCGAGCAAGTACCAAATTAAGAAAGCCGTCGAAGACCTCTTTAAAGTCAATGTCCTTTCTATCAACACGGTCAAACATGCTGCCAGAACCATCCGCTCCGCCAAAACCGGCCGTCACATTTCCCTTCCCGTCGACAAAAAGGCGATCGTACGTATCAAAAAAGGCCAGAAGATCGAAGTTTTTAACGCTCTAAAGTCATAAATACTATGAAAACTACACTCAAAAGACTAGTTTCCTTGAATCCCAAGTCCTCCGGACGCAATTCTTCTGGTAAAATAACAGTCCGACATCAAGGTGGTCGCCAGAAACGTTTTCTGCGTCACATTGACTGGAAAAGATCTCTTACTCTACCTGCCCGGGTTGACGCTATTCAGTATGATCCAAATCGTACTTCAGACATTGCCCTTTTAGTTTATGCCAATGGAGTCAAGGATTATATCCTTGCCCCTCAAAACCTTAAAATTGGAGACTCCGTCATTTTTTCGGAAACAGCTGAAATTAAGGCTGGCAACTGTCTGCCTCTAAAAAATATCCCTATCGGAATTGAAATTCATAATTTGGAAATCACTCCCGGCAAAGGTGCACAAATGGTTCGCAGTGCCGGTAATACTGCCACAGTCCAAAGCAAAGAAGCTAACATCGTCGTGGTCAAACTTCCTTCCGGTGAAATCCGTCAGTTCGATGGTAATTGTCGAGCTACCATTGGCAGTCTCAGCAATCCTCACCATAAGGAAGAAATCCTTGGTAAGGCTGGCCGAAAGCGCCACATGGGTGTAAGACCCACTGTTAGAGGCGTGGCTCAGGATCCCCGTTCCCATCCCCACGGTGGCGGTGAAGGTCGTTCCGGAATTGGTATGAAGTCTCCCAAATCTCCTTGGGGCAAGAGGACTCTTGGCAAACGTACCAGAGACCGCAAAAAATACAGTAATAAACATATTATCAAACATCGTTACGCAAAATAATTTAATTAAATCATCATGTCCAGAAGTTCAATAAAAGGACCATTCGTAGACGAAAAGCTCATTGCAAAAATTGAGCGTCTTAAAGTGACTGGAAAGAAAGAACCCATCAAAACCTGGTCCAGAAGTAGCCAAATTCCACCAGAGTTCGTTGGCTTTACCTTCGCGGTCCACAATGGCAAAATTTTCAAAGAAGTTTTTATTACCGAAGACATGGTTGGTCATCGTCTTGGTGAGTTCTCTTTAACCAGGAACTTTCGCGGACACGGCCGCATTGTTAAGAGAGTCTTATCCAAAACTTAAAGCTCTATGGTCAATAAAATTACCAAACAACTCGTCATTGCCAAAGCCAGCCACGTACTTTCTTCACCGAGAAAGACGAATCTTGTTCTTAAAGCCATCGTTGGTCGTCCCGCATTATTGGCCATCAAACAGCTCACTGTAAATACCAAAAGAGCCGGTAAGCCGATCATCCAGCTCATCCAGCAGGCGGTGGGGAACGCTGTCTCACAATTTCAAGCCTCTCCTGACAGTCTCATCATCGATTCTGCCTTCGCTACCAAAGGTCGTGTTCTCAAGCGCGCTCATATCGGTGGCCGTGGCCGCACCAAACCGTACGAAAGAACTACTTCACATCTGACCCTCTCTGTAAGAATTCCCTCGACCAAGGTTTCCACGCCCGTCATTGCGAGGAGCAAGGGCGACGCGGCAATCCCCGCCATCGAGGAACCGAAGAGTGTTAAGAAAGTCTCTACCACCAAAAAAGTCATCAAACCTACCAACAAATCAAAATAACCATGGGAAAAAAAGTTAATCCAATTGCCTTCAGAACCGGGTATATCTTCCCGACCAAATCAGTTTGGTTTGCTAATTTCCATAGCTATGCCAAGTTTGTATTGGAGGATAACAAAATCAGGCGTTTCTTGGAAAACAAACTTAAGCTTGCCGGTATAACGAGCATCGAGATCAAACGTTCCATCAACTCGGTTGACATTTACATGAATGTATCTCGTCCTGGAGTGGTCATTGGCCGCGGAGGGTCTTCATTGGAGATTCTCAAAAAAGATCTCGAAAAACTTCTTCGTATAGACCCCAAGGCCAAAAACGCCGTCAAGATCAATCTTCACCCACTTGAAATCAAGAGTCCCGACACAAATGCTTCCATTATCGCCGACCGTCTTATTGGTCAGCTCGAACATCGCTATCCTTTCCGTCGTGCCGCCAATCAAGCCATTGAAAAGGTTATGGCTGCTGGAGCCAAAGGGGTCAAGCTAGTTTTTGCGGGCCGTATCGACGGAGCCGAAATTGCCAGAACCGAAAAATTCAAACAAGGACGTATTCCCACTCAAACCCTGCGCGCCAACATCGACTACATTGAGAAAAAAGCCCTCACTCGTTCTGGTTATGTCGGCATCAAAGTCTGGATTTATACCGGCGACATCATTAGCTAATAAACATCACTCTGTCATTCCGAGCTTGACCCGGAATCCAGGAAAATAAAAAACATATGTTACAACCAGCCAGACGCAAATACAGAAAAGAGTTTAGAGGTAGTATGGGTGGCGTGGCCACTCGCACCAACGAGCTTTCCTATGGAGACTTCGGTATCAAGACTCTTGAAAGTGGTTGGCTCTCAGCCAATGAGATTGAATCGGCTCGCCGAACCATTACTCACCACACCAAACGTGTGGGGAAGTTCTTCTTGAGGGTTTTTCCACACAAGCCCATTGGTCACAAAACCCCTGGTGCACGTATGGGTTCTGGAAAGTCCGATGTCAGCGGTTACGTCGCAGTTGCGAAACCCGGTCAAATCTTAATGGAGCTCTCCGGGGTTTCTAGAGAAGTCGCCGCGGAAGCCATCCGTCTTGCCGGTCACAAGCTCTCAGTTAAAACTAAATTTGTCGAAAAAGAAAATGCCTAAATCAAAATCAGAAAACACCATGACTCTTGAAGAGCTAAAGATCAAGCTGTCCAATATCAAGCTAAATATTCGCTCTGGGCAAGAAAAGAATACCAATGCCCACAAGAAGACCAAAGTTCAAATTGCCCAACTATTATCCAAGAAACAACAACCAATAACCAAAAACTAAAATGAAACACCTTCTAGGCATGGTCAAAAGTGACAAAAACACTAAAACCGCCATTGTTGACGTTACCAGTTTTAAAGTCCACCCCAAATATCTCAAACGCATCAAGGTGAACAAATCATTTGCTGTTCAAAACGATATGGATGCCAAAGTCGGTAACCGTGTACGCATTGAAGAAACTCGGCCAATTAGTAAAACCAAACACTGGAAAATCACTAAAATTATATGATTCAACTAAGATCCGTTCTCAAAGTAGCTGACAACTCTGGAGCCAAAAAAATCAAGGTCATTTTAGTTCATGGTGGTTCTCACCGTCGTTTTGGCCACATTGGTGATATTGTTACGGCCGCCGTCGAGGGTGCTGATACCAATGGCACTGTCAAAGACAAACAAGTAGTCAAAGCCGTCGTTGTCCGTACTCGCAAAGAGACACGTCGGCAAGACGGAACCTATGTCCGTTTTGATGATAATGCTGCTGTTATTATTGATTCGATTGCCGGCAAACTACCTTTGGGTACTCGTATTTTTGGTCCCATTGCTCGTGAGGTCAAAGATGCCGGATTTGCCAAGATCGCCTCTCTAGCCCCCGAAGTCGTCTAAAATACATCGTCATTGCGCGTCTCGTACTCGAGCCAAAGCAATCTCAAACAAATAAACCACAAAAAGAATATGTTCAAATTCAAAATCAACGACACTGTTCAAATTACTGCCGGCAAAGATAAAGGCCGTTCCGGTAAGATCATCAAGGTTCTGCCTACCGACCAAAAAGTTTTGGTAGAAGGTATCAATCTTTACAAAAAGCATATCAAGCCCAAAGGTAACGAAGCAGGTACCATTCTCACCCTGCCCAGAGCCATCTCCGTCGCCTCGGTTGCCCTAATTTGTCCCAGCTGCAGCAAACCAACCAGAGTCGGCTTCGATGCCTCGCAAACCCCTAAAGTTAGAGTCTGTCACAAATGCCGCCAAATTATCAGTTCTGTAACCAAAAAATGACACAAACTCTCAAAGAAACATATCTAAAGGAAATTCGTCCCTCTCTACAAAAAGAGTTAGGTGTTACTTCCATCGAGGCTGTACCCAAGGTTATTAAGATCACAGTGAATACTGGCTCCAAAGATTTCAAGACCGACAAGGAACTTCTGACCAAGACCAAAGACTGGATGGGAAAAATCACCGGACAGGCTCCCCTAGAGACCAAATCCCGTTCCAGTATTGCCGCTTTCAATCTTCGTGAGGGTGAGGTTGTCGGTCTCAAGGTCACCCTCAGAGGCAATCGCATGTACGATTTTCTTCAAAAGTTAATTTCGGTCGTCCTACCCCGTCTTAAAGACTTTCAGGGGATTTCTCAGACCACCTTTGACAAAAGCGGCAACTACACTATCGGTTTCCCCGAACAGATAGTGTTTCCTGAGGTGGAATATGATAAAATCGGGAGGATTCAAGGGCTAGAAGTTACTATTTCCACCAGCGCGAAGGACCCCAAAACATCTTTGATGCTCCTCCGGGCCTTAGGCATGCCTTTTACCAAAGATGCCTAACAAAAATACGTGACACTGTGTCACTGTGACACCTAAATACAAAAATGGCTAAAAAAAGCAAAATCGCTAAATCAATTAAACTCGCCGGTCACTCCACCCGAGATCACCGCCGATGTCAGCTTTGTGGCAGACCTCGTGGTGTTATCCGCATCTTTGGGCTCTGCCGTCTCTGTTTCAGAGAAATGGCCCACAGAGGTGAACTTCCCGGTGTTTTCAAAATGTCAAAATAATATGGACACTACCGCAGATTTTCTTACTATCATTAGAAACGGCTACTTAGCCAAAAAGGATATCGTCGTTACTGATTCCTCCAAAATCAGAGAACAACTTGTCAAGATTTTGAAATCCGAAGCCTTTATCGAGGATTATTCCATCGAAGAGGCAAAACCGGTCAGTAAAATTATTATTACCCTCAGATACTTCGAAAAAGGACTTCCTGCCGTAACAGGCATCAAAAAAATCAGTAAACCGAGCGTCAGAATCTACTCAGGTTTCAGTAAAATTCCTCAGGTTCTTTCCGGCGCCGGCACCACCATTGTCTCTACCTCTTCCGGTCTAATGACCGGCAAGATAGCCAAAGAAAAACACCTAGGTGGCGAAGTTATTTGTCAAATTTGGTAAAAAACATATGAGCCGCATAGGACGCAAACCACTACATCTTCCTTCTACCGTCACCTTCGAAAAGACAGCCACTACCCTGAAATTTACCGGTCCTAAGGGCACTTTGGAGTCTGTTCTTCCTGAAGGTATTAAGCTCGAAGAAAAAGATGGAGTCTTAAAATTCACTCGTGAAAGCGATATTCCGGCAGTCAGAGCTCTTCATGGTTTGGCTCAGCGCTTGGCACAAAATGCCATCCTCGGGGTCACTGACGGTTTCTTCAAAGACTTACTCTTGATTGGAACAGGTTATCGTGTTGCCCCCCACGCCGATGGCCTCTCACTTTCCGTTGGTTACTCTCACCCCGTCATCTTCAATAAAGTTCCTGGCGTTACCATCACTACGGAAGGTCAAGATAAAATCAAAGTCACCGGTATCGACAAACAGCTTGTCGGTCAAGTGGCCGCTAATATCAGAGCGGTCAGAAAGCCAGAACCGTACAAAGGTAAGGGTATCCGTTATGCCGACGAAGTCGTTCTCAAAAAACAAGGCAAGACTGCCACCAAAACCGCCGCCTAAAAACATATGAACAAACACTTAACCAGTCAACAAATCAGAGCCGGCCGGATTCGCGCCAAGCTTCTTTCGGTCACCACGAGACCCCGCCTGACCGTCAACCGCTCAAACTCCCACATCTTTGCTCAAATTCTTGATCAAAGTGGTAAAGTGGTCGTGGCTTTTGGTTCACAAGCCCTCAAGAAGTTCAAAGGCAACAAAACCGAAATGGCTACCGAAGTCGGCAAAAAATTGGGTGAAATGGCTAAAGAAAAAAAGGTCTCCACTGTCGTCTTCGATCGTGGTTCCTACCGTTTCCACGGCCGTGTCAAAGCTTTAGCCGAAGCCGTCCGTGCCTCCGGTCTCAAATTCTAAACCCACCGTCATTGCGCGATTCGGTACTCCGAACCAAAGCAATCCAGAAAAATATAAAATATAAAATATAAAATACAAAATAAAAAATGGCATACTCAGGCAACACCAATAATTCCAATCGAGGCGGCGGTCGTCCCGCACCCGAAGGTTTCGAGCAGGTTCTCGAAATTCGTCGTGTCAGCAAGAAGACACAGGGAGGCACCAACGTCTCTTTTTCTGCACTCGTGGTTACCGGTGACAAAAAAGGTAAAGTCGGTCTTGGTTTAGCCAAAGCCCCAAACGTAGCCGATGCTATCAAAAAAGCTATCCGTCTCGGTAATCGCGATCTTGTTCAGGTTCCTTTGGTCGAAGGCACCATTCCTTACGAAACTATCTCCAAGTACGGTGCCGCCAAAGTTCTCTTCCGCCCGGCCCCCAAGGGTACCGGCCTCATCGCCGGCTCTTCTGTCCGCGCAGTGGTCGAAGCCGCCGGTATCACCGACATTGTTTGCAAGGTCATGGGTACCAACAACAAAACCAGCAACGCCAGGGCTACTTTCAAAGCCCTCAAACAAATCGAAGTTCTAGCCAAGAAATATCAAATGCTCAAGGCACTTAGAGCCTAAAGACTATGTTTTTATCCAACCTCCCCAAACTCAGCAAAACTCCCAAAAAGCGTCTCGGTCGCGGCTTTGGTTCAGGCGTCGGTGGTCACACCGTCGGTCGTGGTCAAAAAGGTCAAAAAACTCGTGGCAAGATGCCTCTCTGGTTCGAAGGTGGTCAGTTACCTCTTATTCGCCGTACTCCTTTCATCAAGGGTAAGCACCGTTTCCAGGTTATCAAGCTTCAGCCCATTACGGTCAACTTTGACCGCCTGGACAAGTTCGACGCCAACTCCGTCATCGATCCCTTATTCCTAGCTACGGCCCTAAAGGTGAGCGAAAAGGAAGCCAAACGTGGCTTCAAGATTATCGCCACCGGTAAGCTCACCAAAGCCCTCCAAATCGCCGTTCCCGCCTCCGCAGGGGCTATCAAAGCCATCGAAACCGCCGGCGGCAAATATCTCCCCACCAAATAAATCCCTCCCGTAGGGGCGGGCCCTCGCGCCCGCCCGAAATCATTGGAAAGCCCCTCTCTTGAAAATCACCCTATATTATAGTATAATGTCCGTCATATCCTAATTCACTTTGACAGTAGTATCGATGAAGAAGTTACTCGACAGTTTCTGTGTACTGATTAAGCAAGCCATCGAAGCCGCCCAGGACCTCTGGTACGGCAAGGTTCAAGTAAAGGCCAGCCCGTTAATTGATGAAGATGTCGCTGTAGACGATGCCTTTTTCACGGTGGTTGATCGTGTTATTCTGGCCGTTGAAGAGGGTAATCTCAAACTTGACAGGTCAAAAGTGATCGATGATTGCCTGTTTTTACTATACGAATACGAAAACAAGGTTGAATTCATCGTTGTTGAACCATACGAAAAGCAAGTTTTTAATTCAACCGAACCCAACTTCACCAACTTACGGCCATCACTCGTCACAATCGAACTCAAGAGACGACTGACAGAAGTCATGAAACAATGGTTCGAAGGTATCTAATGGAAGACCTAATTAGTTTCATCGGTGGACAGGCTGTAGCCGAGAAATCTTCTCAATATGATTTTCTGGTCAAGTTTTTTAAACTCGTCTCGAGATGTATCAATGCCGGCGAGACCAAACTTCGCTTGGAACATTCAAAGATTAAAGATCGGGTCTTTTTCCTCAAAATGGCCGAAGGTGGATATCTGGCCATCAAGCCGGATGAGCTTAAGATCTTTGAAGCCGATGAAGATATGCAAATCCTTAAGAAGGATTTTGCACTTCCGTACGAAAATCTTATAGCTACTTACACCGAGCTTAGAGCACGATTAGTTTATCGTCTCGCAACCACTAAACTAAGCAGACAACCGTTAGGGTAAAATCATTAACCTATCCACCCACCCCTAACCGGGTGGTTTTTTGTGGCTTATACTTGAAGCAATGGATTCGATCAAAAAGATTATCACCGAACTCTCTGTGTTTTCCCCTCGGCAAGGCGAAAATGAAATCAAGGCGGCCAAATATATCGAATCTTTTCTCAGTTCCCATAACGTCGACTTTTCGGTACAAACATTTAAAACTGAGGTGTCTATCACCATAAGTGCAGAGTTATTTTTAGATGATCATCAAATTCCCTGTTTGGGTGGCTCTTTTGAGAGTGGAAAAATCACGTCCGCCTCTCAGGTTCATTTTAGTCCTTATTCTAATTATATTGAAACCATAAACTACCCCTCTGATCCCGGCGTTCATATTTCTAGAGCCAACAAATCATTATTAGAAAAGGCGGTTAAAATTTCCGGTGAGGTTATGGTCGAAGAGTTTTTCTTCCTCTCAAAAAACATTTTAGTGGGGAACGCGGTAAACCCCGAAAAAATAGTTTTCGCTCATTACGATTCACTTGGCGGTGGGGCTCTCGATAACGCCGGCAGTGTCGCCATCTGTCTAAATCTCTTAACTGAGAACCGTGATTTGATATCTGAGAACTTATTCGTTTTTGTCGGTAATGAAGAACTTTCCTACGACTCCCCCGAATATTGGGGCAAGGGTTATCGCGAGTTTGAAAAACAATATCTGGATTTACTGAACTTCGCTAAAGAAATAATTGTCGTCGATGGGGTTGGCGTCACCACACCACAGACAATCACTGAGAACATAGAGGACGCCTTTCCCGTTCGGAATCTCAGCACTCTCATTTCAAAAGTTACTTGGATTTCCAGCATCCAGTCCGAAGTCCTGAAATGCTACCACTGCCTAGAAGACACCCCAGACAAATTAAACCAGGTTTTTCTCAGCCAATCCCAATCAATGATTAAACAAAAACTTCTAAACTCAGTCTGAGCTGGTAGAATAGATCTCACGATATGAATAATATATTAGCTCCTTTGCGCGCCCTATTTAAGATAAAAGATCTTAGAAACAGATTGATTTTTACTGCTATTGTCATCGCCATTTTCCGTTTGGTTGCCCACATCCCCGCGCCAGGGATCAACTTAGCCGCCCTCAAAGGACTCTTCGATTCATCTGCCTTTCTTTCTTTACTAGATGTCTTTTCCGGTGGCACTCTGACAAATTTTTCCGTCATGGCCCTTGGTCTCAATCCTTACATCAACGCCTCCATTATTATGCAGATGCTCGGCATGGTAGTTCCCAAGCTGGAAGAGCTTCAGAAGGAAGGCGACTACGGTCGCCAAAAAATCAATCAATACACTCGTCTTCTTACTATTCCACTTTGTTTCTTTCAGGGTATCGCTTTGATCATGCTTCTCCGGGGACAAGGACTTACTACTACTGCTGATCCGCTAAAGTTGGCTTCTATTGTTTTCACTCTTGCCGCCGGCACTTCTTTTTTAATCTGGCTCGGTGAACAATTAAATGAATACGGCGTTGGCAACGGTATTAGTTTAATAATCTTCGTTGGTATCGTCACTAGACTACCGGTCGCCGCCGCTCAAGTTCTTACCACTATCGATCCTTCCCAGATATTTACTTATTTAATCTTTGGTTTTTTTGCGGCCGCCTCTGTCTACGCTATCGTCCGAGTTGGGGAAGCCGTTCGGGAAGTTCCGATTCAATCAGCCAGACGCGGGGCTTCCTTCACTTCTGTCGTTGGCAATCACCTACCACTTCGTCTCAATCAGGCTGGCGTCATCCCGATTATCTTTGCCGTTTCTTTCATGTTGATTCCTAACCTTTTAAGCCGTGTCTTTTCTGGTTCCAGCCAACCAGTTCTTGCTCAAATCTCCAGAAATGTTGGGCTTTTCTTGGCACCTAATACGGTTCTTTATAATGTTCTTTATTTTGTCTTGGTTGTCGCTTTTTGTTATTTCTATACTGCAGTTGTTTTTAATCCGGAAAAAATTGCCAAAGATCTTCGCTCTTCCGGCTCCTTCATTCCCGGTGTTCGCCCGGGTCCCAACACAGTTGATTATCTCAACTTTGTTTTAAACAGAATTACTTTGGTAGGAGCCTCTTTCCTAGGTCTTGTCGCCATCTTCCCCTCCATTATTTCCGGAGTTACCGGCATCACCTCCATCGCCATAGGAGGAACGGGTATCTTAATTGTCGTTTCTGTTGTTTTGGAAATTCTTAAGACAATCAACTCTCAGCTCTACATGTACAGTTACGACAAATTTCTAGACTAATAATTGTCATTGCGAGGAGTACTCGACGCGGCAATCTGTAAATATACACTAAATGAACCTCATTATTCTCGGACCACAAGGCTCAGGCAAAGGTACTCAAGCCAAGTTACTTGCCGAAAAGTTCGGATATGTTCATGTGTCATCCGGATCTCGCCTTCGTGAATTCGCCAAGAACGGAACCCCCAAAGGAGATTTAATCGCTGATCTCCTAACTACGGGGGAACTCATGCCCTTTGATACGGTCATGGAAGTTATCGAGCCGGATCTTCTGGGTGCCAAGCACGGTTTTATCTTAGACGGTACCCCTAGAAACTTAATGCAAGCAGAGTATTTGGAATGGTTTCTAAAAGAGCGTGGTCTTTCCATAGATAAGGTAATCCTTCTAAACATTCCGCGAGAAGTCAGTCTTGACCGTTTGCAAAAACGCGCCAAAATCGAGAATCGTTCCGACGATACTCCGGAAGCCATTCACGCAAGATTGGACATTTATGACAACGAGACCATTCCTGTCATCGAATATTTTCGCAAACAGGACAAGCTAATCGAAGTCGACGGCACTCCCGATATCCAAACAATCTTTTTGGACATCGTCTCAAAGCTAGAAAACAAATAGTTCTCGTCATTCCGAACCAAAACCCTACCTGTCGGCAGGAATCCCCACGGCTGAGATTACAGAAAAGGAGTGTGATATAATACCCTATATAGTCTTGTAATTTGATAAAGGAGCTAACATGTTTTTACAGATTCTCTACGCGTCTGATCGTAAGGTTGAAGCTGAAGAGTTTTTAAAGAATCTTATTCAACGGTCATTTTCTTGTATGATGTTGGGGGAAGAAGATACCCCACCGTTGGGAATAAGCAAACCTGTAGTTTTGGTCCTCATTAGCCCAGGACTTCTGGGGAGCGAGTATCTGAAAGGACTGATGGATTTGGCAATTATGTGTGATTGCTTTATGCCTATTATCATCGGGCAGCCAGAAGCAGAACTACCGCTCAGGGTCAAGATCTATTCTGTAATTAACTTAAACCATCCCTACACTCGTGCCGCCGAGTTTGAGCGTCTCGTCCGGTCAATTATGCATAAGTACCTCTAAGCCTCCGGAAGGGGGCTTTTTTATGTCTACAAGTTTCGCACTTACACCGTACCTAACAGATGTCATGCCGGACCTGATAGGGCCGCTGGTCCCCGAAGGGGGAAATCCATCCCATCACTCCGAATAAATAAATGTAAAATATACCCAATGACAAAATACCAAGCCATGACCGAAGGGGGCAAGAAACTCGGCCACATCAAAGGCCTCTTGGCTGGCATGGTCAAAGAGGGTGTTACGCCTCTGGAAATCGATGCTCAGGTAGAAAAACTGATTAAGGAAGGGGGCGACAAGCCGAACTTCAAAATGGAGCCAGGTTACCACCACTCCACCTGCATCAACGTTAACCAAGGCATTGTCCACGGCATACCTGGCGATATTCCTTTCAAAGCAGGAGACGTAGTCAAAATAGACATGGGCCTCTTCCACGAAGGCTATCACCTGGATACTTCTATTACTGTAGCTATTCCACCGGTTTCTCACTCCGTGGCCAAATTCCTAGAGGTCTGTCAGAGCTCGCTCGACGCCGCCATTTTCGAGGCCATTCCCGGGCATACCGTTTACGATATCAGCTTAGCTATGCAAACCGTGGTGGAGACAGCCGGGTACAACGTCATCCGGGATCTCACCGGGCACGGAATAGGAAGGAAGCTCCACATGGAGCCATATATTCCTTGTTTTGCCGACAATAAGAGTAAGAAGTTTGTCCTTTCTGTCGACCAGACGGTCGCCATCGAGGCCATGGTCGCCATAGGGGATTGGCACTTGGTCGAGGACCCGGACGGTTGGACTCTTTCCACTCAGGACGGTTCTATTACGGCTATGATCGAAGAAACCGTTTACATCACCCCCGAAGGCCCCAAAATCCTCACAGGCATTAATTAATTACCCCACCCACTCGTTTCTCTCGTTTCCCTCTCCTTCAGAAGGAGAGAGTGTCGAATTATTGAGACCGGTGGGGTAAGTCAACACACAAAAAACCCGCTTCTCCTGTGAGAAGCGGGTTTTATACTAGGGGGCTAGAAAAGCTCGTAAAAGCTCCCCCAACCCTATCAAGCCCGTGCTGGCACAAAAACACCCAATCGCCAGCAGGAACAAAATAAACAAGACCACGATTTTCCACAGGGGCATGGTTTTAAACATTTTTCCTCCAGAACATAAATTTTACGTGCTTAGATAACCCATATATTAGCACAAACCCCTCATTTTGTCAAGACTATGGGGTAGCGTTACGTCACAATTCAATTCCATTATGCTAAAATACCCCATATTCTGCTTTTTAAAATTGGAGGTATTCATGGCCAGTCTTATTATTCTTCACGCAACGGATGCTTCCGACGAAGCTGAGGGGCTTCAAACGCAGTTGTCAGGAGAAGGTATTACTGCGATGACTTTTTCGGAGGTTTTGCTCGAAGGCCCACTCAATATTGCCGAGCTAGTCGCCTCTTCAGCCGGCGTCATTTTTATTTTGACAAATGGTTTACTGAACGACATGGTTTGTCTAACTATGGCCAAGCAAGCCATGAAAGCTCAAAAGGGCTTGCCTGTGATTTTCGAGGACATCACCACTCCTGCTTGGTCCGGTCGACCATTCAGGTTAATGCCCAGTGATATGTACGAAGTTGAATGGGGTTTCTTCGTAACCCAAATCCGTAGCTACATCAGCTTCGCGGAACTGTGTCGTTCCATTGATGATTCCATGGTAACCGAAACCGCGGAAGAAGTTTTATCGGAAGAAGGGATCGAATCTGGACCCGAAGTAGTTTAAGTTCAAGTCCCCGTAAGGGGACTTTTATAGTACAATTGCCCTATCAAGTGGTCCTCCTCTCCTGGGTCTAGCAATCTGCGCTCAGGTTTGGTAGAATACCACTTGCACAACTTTTATATGGCTAAAAACCAGATGACTGAGGTAAACGGAGTCGTCTCCGAGTCGCTACCCAACATGCAGTTTAGGGTGACACTCGATGACGGCAGAGAAATCTTGGCTCATCTTGCTGGTCGAATGCGTCTCCATCGCATTCGCGTCATGCCCGGCGACAAAGTCAAACTCGAAATGAGTGACTATGACACGGACAAAGGCAGGATAGTTTATAGATCAAGCTAGCTTCGTTTCCCTCTCAACAATAATTATTTAAATAAACTTAAACGCGCATGCGGGTTCAATCCTCCGTCAGACCTCGTTGTAAAAATTGCAAAATTATTAAACGCCATGGTAAGGTGTTAGTTATTTGTACCAACCCTCGCCACAAACAGCGACAAGGATAAATCATAGAAAAATATGCCCAGACTTTCAGGTATCGACATTCCAAACGAAAAACGAATTGACATTTCCCTTACTTATATCTACGGGATCGGAGAAAAAGTTGCCCACGACATTCTCAAAATAGCCAAAGTAGATCCTAGTATTCGCACCAAGAATCTTACCGGAGAAGAACTAAAAAATATTCAAGCCGCTATCGAAACAATGCCTACTGAGGGTGAACTGAGAAAAGTTATTCGCGATAATATCGAAACCTTAAAAAGAATTCAAGCATACCGAGGTGTGAGACACTCCATGGGCCTTCCGGTCAGAGGACAGAGAACCAGAACCAATGCTCGCACCCGAAAAGGGAAGAGAAAGACCATCGGTGCCATCTCCAAAGAGGCAGCTACTCCAGCAGCAACCCCATCGAAAGCCGCTCCAGCCAAGGCTACTACCGCAAAGAAATAATTTCTAAATATGGCAGAAACAAAACCAACCACCAAACAGCAATCCGTTACTAAAGCCAAAAAGACGTCGGCGATCCACTTTAAGAGCGGTCAGGGGAAAATGTATGTCAAGTCTACTTTTAACACCACCTATGTCACTTTTACCGATACCAATGGGAACACTATTTGCTGGAGCTCGGCCGGCACTTGTGGTTTCAAAGGCGCCAAGCGTTCCACTCCTTTTGCCGCTACTACCATTATCGAAGAAGGCATCAGAAAAGCCAAAACCCTAGGTATGACTGGTGTCGACGCCTATTTGAAAGGTCCCGGTCCAGGTAAAGACGCTGCCCTTCGAGTTTTAAAGACATCTGGTGTCGAAATTAATATGCTGGCCGACACAACTCCCATCCCTCACAACGGCTGTCGCCCCAGGAAACACCGCAGAGTCTAAAATATTTACCGTCATTGCGCGGTCGCCTAAGGCGACCAAAGCAATCCAGAAAAATAAATATAAAATACACAATTTACAATCTAAAATAATCTAAAAAATGGCCAAATACATAGATCCAAAATGCAGACTCTGTCGCCGAGAAGGTGTCAAACTCTATCTCAAAGGCGCCCGCTGTCTCTCACCCAAATGTCCAATCGAAAAGAAGGGTGGTCAAGTGCCTGGCCAACACGGTAAGAAAAGAGCCCGAGGCCGAATTTCCGGATACGGCATCCAGTTAAGAGAGAAACAGAAGGCCAAACGTCTTTATGCTGTCTTGGAAAATCAGTTCCATGGCTACTATGAGCAAGCTATCAAATCTCGCGGAAATACCGCCGAGGTTCTTATTCAGCTTTTGGAGTCTCGTCTCGACAATATCTGCTATCGATTAGGTTTTGTTACCTCCCGTTCATTCGCTCGTCAACTCGTTACTCATGGAAATGTTCTGGTAGACGGCAAGAGAGTCGACGTTCCCTCTTTTCAAATCAAACCAGGTATGGTCATTTCCCTTCCGGAAAATGCCGCCAAATTCGACTTCGTGGCTCCTAATCTGATCGAGAAAAATGCACCTGCCAAATGGCTCTCACGTGTGGGTACCCAAGGCAAAGTGGATCGCATGCCCACTACCGATGAAATTGGCTCCGATATTAAAACCAATCTAATTATTGAGTTCTACTCAAGATAATTCATTAACAATTACTACATAAAAATGTTAGCACCAAACTTCAAAATTACTCTAAAAGATAAAAAAGAAATCAATACCGCAGAGGTTGTTATTGAACCGCTTCCTCAAAACTTTGGCCACACCATGGGTAATGCCCTCCGCCGTGTCTTGTTAACCTCTCTTGATGGTGGAGCCGCCATCCGCGTCAAGATTGACGGGGTCTCTCATCAATTTTCCACTCTGACTGGTCTTCAAGAAGACATTGTTGAATTTATTCTTAATCTTAAGACCCTTAATTTCTTTGTCGACTCAGACGAACCAGTTGATGTCAAGCTCAAAGTTTCTGGAGTCAAAGAGGTTAAGGCCTCCGATTTAGACCTTCCTTCCAATGTTACCATTGCCAACCCAGATACTGTTTTGGCCCATCTCACTTCCCCTAAATCCAAGTTGTCTGCCGTTATTACTGTCGGTAAAGGTCTTGGATATGTTGCTTCCGAAGAAAACGCCACCAATGAAATAGGAGTCATCCCCCTGGATGCCTCTTTCTCCCCCGTTCTCAAAGCTAACTATACCGTTGAAGCTGCCCGCGTCGGTCGTTCCAGCAACTTCGATAAGGTCAGACTCACTTTGACTACCGATGGTACCATTACCCCCGGAGAAGCAGTTAGAAGTGCAGCCCGCGTATTGACGAGTTTTTATGATTATGTAAACTCTGCTGAAGCCTATCAGGTGGAGAAGAAGTCGGCTCATGAAGCCACTACTGCGGGTTTCGTAGATGATCTTGATCTACCTACTCGTGTCCTGAACGCTCTAAAAAAATCAGGAATTAATAAATTAGCCGATCTAAAGGCTCTCACTTTGGGTGATTTGAAAAAAGTCAAAAACCTCGGAGAGAAATCAGCCATGCAAGTGGTCGAAAAAGCTGCGGAAAAAGGCGTAATCATTCAATAACTTATGGGACGTCGTCATCACTCCATCATTGCCAAGTTAAACAGGAACACTAAAGAGAGACAATCCCTCTTCAAAGTTCAACTCAAACAGCTCATCGAGCTTGGTAGTATCACCACTACAATTACCAAAGCCAAAATAATCAAACGTTTGTTTGACAGACTGGCTGCCAAAGCCTCAGATGGAACCTTGACCTCTCGACGTCTAGTGGCTGCCCAGCTAAGTAGTCCAAAGAGCGCCAACAGGCTAGTTGATCTGATTATTCCTGTTATGGGTGGTAGGCGAAGTGGTTTTACGACCATTCAAAAAACCGGTGTTAGGAGAGGGGACTCTACCACCACTGCCTCCATTAGTTTGATCGTTCCACTACCCGAGACCCCCAAAAAAGAAATCAATAAAAAATAATGAAAACTACTACTCTAAAGGTCTCCGATCTTACCCACAATTGGCACCTGATTGATCTCGACGGTCTAATCTTAGGTCGGGCTGCTGTGAAAATAGCCACCCTGCTTACTGGCAAGGGTAAGGCTCTCACTGGAAACCATCTAGACAATGGTGATTTTGTTGTTGCTGTTAACGCCGATAAATTCAAGGTCACCGGTAAAAAAATGACCGACAAAATTTACTACTCTCACTCAGGTTTTCCCGGTGGTTTTAAAGAGGTTTCTCTAGGAGATCTCAAAGAAAAAGATTGTCGTAAGGTCATCGAGAAAGCTGTTAAGGGCATGCTCCCCAAAAACAAATTCCAGCAGACACGATTACGCCGTCTTAAAGTCTTTCCCGGTGTCGATCATCCCTACGCCGTCGAACTTGGACTTAACAAGAAAGATTAAAAACTGTCATTCCCGCGTAGGCGGGAAACGATACAAATAACTAAACTCAACCAGTATGGCTCAAAAACTATCAAAAAAATCAAAAATCGCCGTCAAGCCGGTTAAAACCATTCCAGTTAAAAAAGGTACCTTATCGATGCCCAAAGAATTTTTCTCTGCCATTGGTAGACGCAAAACCGCCATTGCTCGCGTTAGGATTTGGCCTGGCAAACAGGAGCTAACGGTCAACGGCAAACCAATCTCCACCTATTTCAAAGGGGAAACCTTCAAAAAAATCTATCAAGCACCATTCATGGTTACCGAAACTCTGGGTCAATATACCGGTAGTATCAAAATCGCCGGATCCGGTTTAATGTCTCAAGCAGACGCTATCGTTCATGGTATTGCTCGCGCCTTGGTAAAAGTTAACTCTGATCAATTCAAACAGATTTTGAGAGACAAGGGTTTCATTACTCGAGACTCCCGTATGAAAGAGACCAGAAAAGCCGGACAGGGTGGTCGAGCCCGCGCCAAGAAACAAAGCCCAAAGCGTTAATCGTCATTCCGAGCGAAGTCGAGGAATCTCAAACCACAAAATCACCGCTTCGGCGGTTTTTTGTACCTGCCATAAACATCGTCAATACAATAGACTTGTCGCAAAATAAGCAACATCACCTCCCCCTCCCCAGATATCAGGTTAACAAGTGTCTTTGGTAATTGGTCGGGTAAAGTTGTAGAGGGCATATCTGTCGGCAAGAATATGGAAGTGTTTGAGTGCTCCAATGACATGTTCTACTCGTACTCTGATTGAGGATATGGTTTGATTGGTTAGCTTGTCCATCTCAGGAAGTTCTTTCTTGTATGGTTTCTTGATTGGAAGAATCACCTTAGAGTGTGAACTTGATTCTTGTAGTCCTACGTATCCTAAGTCAGCCAGACAAGTGGCTCCGGGCGGAGCCCGGAGAACTGTGCCATCATCCACGCACAACTGTTTGTCATGTCGTTTTCCCTCCACTGTTTGGGAGACAGCCAAAATTCTTTTGGTGTGTGGGTGGATGATGATTTGATTCTTGATCGTATGTTTCTTCTTTTTACCAGAGTAATAGAACTCTTGATTTTTCTTTGGTCTTTGTACTGCTCTCTCGGTGGCATCAATGATGAACTCAGAGAGATCAGGACAGATCTCGAGCATTCCCGCCATGGTACGGATCTTTCTTTTAGGTAGCCTAAGTTCATATCCTAGTGTTAACCAAAGCACTTCCTCCATAAATACCTTCCATCGATGGATAGTTTCCTTGTCTACCTCGAAGATTGTTTGAGCCAGGCGGAAAGTGGGATATGTTTTGTAGTAAAACAAGATGAAGAGTAATCTCTCTGAAGAAGTTCGGAGTACCGACCTTCTTCCTGCTCCCATTCCTCTGTCTCTGTCCCATCTCCACAGTTTGTGGTGTCGACTCTGTCGAAATCGAATATCAAAAAGTGGTAACAGTTTGTTAAACTTTTCCTGACTCATTCCAATTACCGCTGGAAAAAGATCAGGATGTTTGAGAAGATAGAGTAGATTCATGGGCAGGAACTTACTAATATGGGGTCCTGCCCATAATCTTATCAGAGCTAATTATGCGACAAGTCTAATAGAAGGGGGACATCCAAGTATTTCTGGATTCCGAGTCGCACTACGCTTGCCCGGAATGACAAACTGCGAAAGTCGTAATTCTGTTGAATTGGATACATATCAAATAATGCCCAATCATGTTCATGTTGGCTATCGGGTCGACGCGGGGGTCGACCCCTACAGTTCGAGAATATGCAAAAAGATTGAAAACAATCCATTAAATTGGGAAAAAGACAAATTGTATTCCCCGTAGGGGCAGGCCCCCGCGCCTGCCCGTATAAATCCAACCACAACACAAAAACCAACCACGCCTCAAAATCATTCTTCCCGTAGGGGTTTCATTTATGAAACCCGTTATTTCACCCCACCATACAATCTTTCTTCCATCTCCCGATTCAATTCCACACTCGTCACCCCATCTCTTTCTGCATCAAAATACCCACCCATAATTCTGGACGCCAGCACCGGCGCAAACTCATTATCGTTCTTTTCGGTCCATTTATAAGCCTCCTTGAATATTTTCAAAAATTGCTCTGCCAGATCCGGTCTTTTCAGTTTGGTATAAACACGGTGATAGAAATAGGCCACGTCATAAAACTTCAGTCCACCCATTTGTGCCGCCTCACCATCAACCAAGTAATACTCACTTTTCTCGGTCTTCATAATATTCCAAGGTGTAAAGTCTCCATGACTTGCTTCTATTTCCATATCATCACTTCTTTCTTCGATAAATTGAAGAAGATCACGAGTGCTCCGTTTAATACTTTTTGACCACTCTCTGGCATTATCAACCAAACTTTTTGCCCCCACCATCTTCAAAGACTCTCGATCTTTTGGCAGCAGACTTGCTCTCGAGATTTCCATAATATTCTTGGCTATTTCCGCCACTTTGTGCAAATCCTTGACAGCAATATCGTTGTTTTTATTATCTATTTCGGCTAGCGGTTTACCAAAAACAAACTCTCCAATAAACCAATATTTATCTTGAAAATACCCTTCGTCGAAGATTTTGGGTGACTTAAATGTCGTCAAGTATTTTTTCCAAACAGAGGTAACATTTTTATTCCACACAGCCTCATTTATCGTTCTCTCTCCGATCTCTTCCGTACTGGCTAACTTCAGGAAAAGCTTCTCATTCTCAAACTTGACTTGACCGGTCACGTGCCGCCACAGTTGTTCCAGTTTTTGCACTTTATACCCTTTATTCTCAAAGTATCTCCCCACCTCCTCCAAGTTCAGTTTTCCATGCATTTCCTTACCGGACATATCTTTAAGTATAGTCTAATCGCACTCTATGTTATAATATCCCATAACCCATCTTGAGGAGGTCTACTTTGATAATCCAAGTTCTAATAAAGAATGTCAGTCGTACCTTTTGTCCTGATTTGAAATCTCTCGGAAAGCTGTTACAGGTTGTCGAAAATACCTATCACTGTCCGGTTGAGGTGGTCTTTGAAACGGCACTTTCTTTCAGAGCATTATCGGACGGGAAAGTAATTCCCGTTAGTCCTGTCAATGTTCTTGTCCACAAGGATGCTTCTGATGGAAAACAGACCTACATTCCGAGAGCTTTTTCCTCGCAAGCAAATTTAATAAACAATAGGATTCAGGACCTTCTCTCGGTTTCAAAACCCTCAGAATTGAACCTGCCCGCCTCGGTGAAAATTCGATCAGGCGGAAAAATATACATATTTTTAGGACTGACTCCTGTCACTGAATCAGAATGGCATTAATCATTCCACCCTATCCCCTCACAAGAGGGGCTTTTCATATAAAATATCCTCAATGAAAATTTGTGGATTAGATGAATGCGGCAGAGGAGCTTTCGCTGGCCCTCTCGTGGCCGCCGCCGTTATTATTAATACCGATCTGGTTTCTTTCCCGTCTCTCCTTCCTGTTCCGCTCCGCGATAGTAAAAAACTAACTGAAACTCAACGAATCAAAATCGTTTCCGAGTTACCCAAACTTCCCGTCATTTACAAAATAGAAGAGGTATCAGTTTCCGAAATCAATGAGTATGGCATGGGTTGGGCCAACCAGCAGATTTTTGAAAGACTTATCTCCGGTATTAAATCCACTGTTTATATTGTTGACGGCAATCTCAAGTTTGCTAACCCTTCGGTAAGAACTCTTATCAAAGGAGATGACAAGTGTTATCAGGTAATGCTGGCGAGTGTTATTGCCAAGGTTTACCGTGATAATCTCATGGCCAAACTTCACCAGGACTTTCCGGAATACGGCTGGGACAGAAACTCGGGCTATGGCACCGTCGAACATATCCAAGCCATCAAACAGTTTGGCCAAAACCTCCACCACCGATCCCAGTATATCGCCACTTTTGTTAGTAAACATTCGTCAGCCGGATAGTTTTCATTGACATCTCCTTACCCTGTAATTAAACTAAAATCATCGATGGGAAAAATAAAAACCTTCTTAGGTTCTTTGCGTCCTTGGCAGTTGGTCGGAATCTTGCTGGTTTCCTTAGGACTGCTCGCTTCCGTTATTCTTGCTTCGCAATACCTTCAGCTCTCAGCCAAACTAAAGCTAGGCTCAGACGCCGGGCTGTTGTTGACGGCGGATCGACAAGACTCGTTAGGGACGTTTCAGGATTCAACTTTCACTCTCAAGTCGGATCAAGATCTTACCGTCGCCGGTCTCAAGAATAGTGTGACTTTCTTTCCCGAAATAGACTTCGACATTAGGGAAATCAGCCCTCGTCAATTTAGTATTTCCCCCAAGGCTCCTCTAAAGAACAACAGTCTGTATCGCGTCAAGGTAGTTTCCGACCAAAAAACTTTTTCCTGGGCATTCCAGACCAAAAACGATTTCCGGGTAGTCCAAACCCTACCTCGTGATCAAGCCACCTACGTACCCATAAATTCTGGTATCGAGATCACCTTTAGTCACGATAATTGGGATGACATAAGTTTGAAAGATGGAAATTTTGAAATTACCCCTTTTGCCGAAGGTCGTTTCGAACGTCACAAAAGAACTATTTCCTTTATTCCAGAGGGACTTGTTCCAAATACACTATATACGGTAAAAATCAAAAAAGGTCTTAAACTCAAAGGAACCAATGAAGTTCTCAAAGATGATTTTGTTTATCGTTTTGAAACCCAGTCTTCTTCCGGAGATAAGACTCAAATAAATTTTTCCAGAAGTTTTTATGAATTTTCTCCACCCGAAACTCCGGCTTTCGATATCTACACTTCATCGACCGGCGTGGGCGAGGCCTCGGTAAAGGTTTATCAATACCCCAATGTTCAAGATTTTACTTCCGACTTTACTACCAAGCTGGCTATTCCGGCGTGGGCGACCAATTCACTTCGCTTAAATCGTCGTCCGGTTTCGGGGCTAAACAAAGTTCTGGATTTTCCGG
Source organism: Candidatus Collierbacteria bacterium GW2011_GWC2_44_18 (assembly GCA_001000865.1). Classification (GTDB taxonomy): domain Bacteria; phylum Patescibacteriota; class Microgenomatia; order UBA1400; family MFAQ01; genus UBA10133. Next base: position 80,269 of record LCIE01000002.1, read on the forward strand.
CATCAATTCAAAAACAATCATACACCAATTATTTCTTACTTCCTCAAACTTTACCCAAAGGTTTTTACCTGATTGAAGCCACGATCGATAATATCACCACCCAAGCTTTGGTTCAAATAACCGACCTCTCCGCCTATCTCACCGTCAGCGGTACCAAGACACTCGTTTGGGTCAACGATATTGGTACTGGCCAGCCTGTTTCTGGTGCAAGTGTCAGTTTCGCCGGCAAAGGACAAGAAACCGGTCAGGATGGTGTCGCTTACTTTGATACTCCGACCGAAAAGATAACAGAAAATTCCAATCTTATTGGAGTTAGTCATGGCAGTAATGCTCTATATTTACCTGTTCAAAATGTTAGGTACTACTACGATGCTGATTATCAAAATTCCCGTCGCGTGGCCGATAAATACTGGAACTATTTTTACACCGATCGTCCGGTCTACCTACCCACTGACATTCTCAAGTTCTGGGGTTTACTTAGGGATCGGGACAATCTAAATCAAAATCAAAAATTCACCTTAGAAGTTACTCGGTCAGATTACACCAGCTGGGACTTCCATCCGATGGTGCTTTTTACCAAAGATTTCGAAACCAGTGATCTGGGAACTTTTATTGGCGACATTCCTTTGGCGAGCTACAATCCGGGCTGGTATGGTATCTCCCTTAAGATCAATGGCACTATCGTCTCCAGTTCTTCGTTTTCGATTGAAACTTACACCAAGCCAGCCTACAAACTTACCCTCACTCCTTCCAAAAAAGCCGCTATTGTCGGTGAAATAATCTCTTTTTCCGGTGAAGCTACCTTCTTCGAAGGCTCCCCAGTCGTGGGGATGGATTTAAAGGTTACCGGGGCTCAAAATAGTAATTTCACCACTGATTCTCTCGGTCGATTTAATTTCAATTACCTGGTCTCGAAAAATTCCTACAACTATTTACCGGAGTATCGAAATTTTGTTGTCCTTCCCACCCTTCCCGAGGAGGGTATGATTCAAGTGAATTCCTCTATTGCCGTTTTTGATTCATCACTAGTCTTGGGTTATTCAAAAACTGAGTCAAAAAATTCCACTGGAAAGGTTGAGATCGATCTTCGTCAGGTTGATACCGGAAAATTTACTCAGTCTTCAGACATACAAGACATTTTTGCTCCGGCTTCAAACCGGCTGGTTACTGGCACCTTAGTGGAAAATCAATGGAATCGACGGGAAGTTGGTACCTATTACGATTTTATTAACAAGGTAACCTCTCCCAAATATGCATACGATCGAGTTCAAACCAAAATTGCCGACATCTCTTTAACCACCGACTCAAAAGGGAAGGCGGTCTACGAATTTCCTGTTGGAGAAAACAAGTCATACGACATTCTCTTATATGCCACTGACGATCAAGGAAGAACTACCAGCCAAAACGTTTATCTTACCGGCTCGGTCAACAATGCCGAGTTGAATAACTATGTTTATTTAAAAACCGACAAGGAGGGTCAAAATTCCAGCCGATATGCTATTGGCGAGTCAGTAAACCTCACCCTTATGCGAGGAGAATTACCTCTGGAGTCCTCCGGAAACGATAAATTTCTTTATTTATTTTCTCAAAGGGGCCTTAATTCGTATCAGTTAGCCAGCGATGGGAAAATAAGTTTCAAATATCCCACAGCCTTTGTACCCAATGTCTTTGTTCGGGCGGTGAGATTTACCGGGAAAACTTATCAAGTATCGGAAAATCTTTATCTATACTTTGATACCACCTCCAAAAAACTTTCCCTGGGGATTACTCAAGATAAACCCTCATACCTTCCGGGAGATACCGCCAAACTTTCCGTACTGGTAAAAGATCAAACCGGATCCGGCGTCTCTTCAGAGGTCAATCTCAGTCTTACAGATGAAGCATACAACGCTTTAAATTCCACTTTTGTGGATCCGTTATCTGGAATCTATCGTTCCTTGGGCGACGATATTATTGCTTCATACCAATCTCATCAATATCCTCTGGATAGTTCCGGGGCTGAAGGTGGTGGTTGTTTCTTGGCGGGTACACAGATATTGATGGAAGACGGAAAAACAAAAGAAATTCAGGATATAAAGGTGGGAGATATAGTCAAGTCATTTCTAAGTCCTCTGTCGAGGAAAATAGCAACTGCCAAAGTTTCCAAAGTTTTCACGCATCAGGTAGTAGGTTATTTGGTAATTAACAATCACCTAAGAGTCACCGGAGAACACAATTTATATATCAATGGTCGGTTCATGACCGCCTCTGAGGTAAAAGTTGGGGATTTCTATCTTGATACTCATGGGGAGTACCAAAAGATATTCTCCATCGAAAGTCGATCTGGAATAAATACGGTCTACAATTTCACGGTAGAAAAATTAAACACATACTTCGCCGAAGGATTTTATGTCCACAACGAGAAGGGTCGCGAATTATTCGTGGACAATGCTTTTTTCAGCAGTGTCCGTACCGGTAGTGATGGCCGTGCCAGCGTTGATGTTAAGCTTCCGGATAATCTTACCTCTTGGAAAATTACCTCCCAAGGAGTTACTGCCGATCTGAAAGCAGGTGTCGACTCTTCTCTTCTGGTTGTTAAACAACCCTTCTTCGTAGATGTAGTCATGAACACTGAGTATCTGGTTGGCGAACGACCGGAAGTTTCGGTTCGTGCCTATGGTGAAGGACTATCCACTGGGGACCAAGTAATCCTAAAAATTCAATCTGATACTTTAGGAATAGATAAAAGTCTTAACATAAAAGCCTTTGAAAGTTCTAAAGTGGATCTTGGTGTCCTCAAAGAAGGCTCCCACAAAATTACCATTTCGGGTATTTCCGGTAGTCTTACGGATAAGTTAATCAGAAAAATGAATGTAGTCAAGTCTCGCCTCAAAGCAGTCAAATCGGTCAGTGTTTCTTTGGCAGAAGGTACCAAGCCGGAAGGTTCGCCAGATTCGTCAACGACCTTAATCTTTTCCGACCAAAGCCTCGGTCGTTATTTCCCACCCCTTTCAAACCTGGCTTACACTTGGGGGGATCGCTCAGATCAGCGTCTAGCCCGCCATCTTTCGCAGTCTATCATCAAGAAGCTTTTCGACGATTCTATCAGTCCGGAAACACTCGACCTCACCGCCTTTCAAACTCCGGATGGTGGTTATGCACTCTTTCCCTACTCTGGAGCAGACCTGGAGCTCTCTGCCTTCGTAGCGTCCTTGGCAAAAGAAAAGGTTGATCTCATTGGTTTGGGAAACTATTTTTACAAAGAATTTTCCCAATCAAAAGACCTCGACACTGCCTCCATGTCGCTTTTTGGACTGGCAAGTTTAGACGAACCGGTACTACTATTAATAAACAATCTTTCGGGCGAAAAAGATCTCAGCCCCTTGTCCAGAATCTACTTGGCTTTGGCTCAAGCCAAGATCGGGGATACCGAAATGGCCCGCATTTTCTACAAGACTCTCATGTCGGAGTTTTCCGAAAAACAAGATTCATTAATCTTGATGAAAGTCGGATCAGACAAAGATAGTTATCTCCAGGCCACTTCACTTACTTCTGCTCTTTCCTCCTTGTTGGGTGAGCCGGAAGCTGACAGTCTGCTTTCTTACACCCTGGCTAATAGCGCGAAAGACATCTTACTAGTTGCTCCTCAGATGATGGCCATTTCCTATCAGATCGAAAATATTAAACCCCAACCGGTCTCTTTTTCATACACTCTAAATGGCAAAAAGATACCCAAAAAACTTGAAAAGGGTCAAGTTTTCAAGCTTGAGTTATCGTCCACTGATCTATCCGGAATAAGTTTTTCCGATCTTGTTGGCAATGTCGGTTTGTCTTCAACTTTCGCGGTTCCTCTGGATCCAAAAACTGCCCCCATAAGTTCGTCGGTTCAGTTAGGTCGGAGTTACTCTGTTCGTGGTGCTATCACCAACACTTTCTCCACCAGCGATCTTGTCAAAATTTCACTTCCAGTTGCCTATGCGGATATCTCTCAAGACGGTTGTTACCAAGTCTCGGATCTACTTCCTTCGGGGTTGAGACCGATCACTTCGATTTATAGTTTCGGGCTGGATTCCACAAAGACTTGGTATCCATACGAGATAAATGGCCAAAAGGTTAGTTTCTGTGTAGGAAATGGAAGTAAAGAAAAAACCATCAACTACTATGCGAGGGTCGTCTCCGGTGGCGACTTCAAAGCCGAAAGTGCCTTGATTCAATCCTTAATTTCACCTTCAGTCTTCAACCTTTCTCCCTCCGGCTCGGTCATTATCAAATGAAACTCTGGCAGTTATTTATTGGTTTTCTACCGATTATCGTCATTGCGACCTGCCTGCCGGCAGGCAGGGTTTTACTCGAACCGAAGCAATCTCCGAGCTTGAACCCTACACCTATTCGTGGGGTTAACCAACCCTTTGACACCTCCTTCGCTTATGATAATCGCACTTTTCTACCTGCCGTCGCTCAAAATACTGGCGTTGGTAACGGAACCTCTCCTAGGGTGGTTGTTCTCCCTCATCACCTGACCGCTTCTACCCTGATTGCTCAAGGCTTGTCGCTTTTAAAAACACCTCCACCCAAAACTATTGTTCTTTTATCTCCCAATCATGCCAACACCGGACAGTGCGCTATAGTTTCCTCCAAAAATAATTGGGATACCCCATTTGGTCAGGTCCTAGTCGATCAATATCTATTGAATGATTTTCTGGACACCAAAACCATCTGTTTGGATGACTCGGCTGTGGCTATAGAACATGGTCTTGCCGGATTGGTTCCCTTCATCAAATATTATCTCCCGAATACAAAAATTGTTCCTTTTGCCCTTAAAAATGACCTCGATCCAATATTGTTAAATAATTTTACTCAAAAATTAGTTTCACTTTCTACAAAAACCGTTATCTTAGGCTCAATAGACTTTTCCCATGGTCTGTCCAAAAGTGAATCGACCAAAAAAGACGCTGTCACCGAGAAGTTACTATTGACCTTTAACTATCCGGAACTTCTCAAACTTTCATCCGAGTATCTCGACTCTCCGGTTTCTTTGGTCGCCATTCTCAAAATTCTAGACTCGGAAAAAACCAAACCGAACATTCTAGCCCACAGTGACTCATCGGTTTTCAATAACCAACCAATGAACGTCACTTCATATTTTTTGATCTCCGGCGGCAGTAGTTCATCATCGACCATTCGTCATCCCGGACTTGATAGGGCCGTTGGTCCCCGAAGGGGGAGATCCATCCCCTCTGGAAATTCCTTCACTCTCCTCTTCGGCGGTGACGTCATGCTTGGTCGCTCCGTCAATACCAGAATGATAAAGTACCAAGATTTCTTATGGCCATTCCAAAAAATATCAGCTCTTCTTTCTTCTGCGGACTTATCTATTATCAATCTCGAGTCGCCTTTCCGTTCTGGTTGCCGACCGACCGATGGTGGTATGGTTTTTTGCGCCGATCCTCGATCAGTCGAAGGTTTGGTTACGGCCGGCATCGATGTTGTTAATATCGCCAATAATCACATTTTCAATCAAGGCCAGGAGGGCATAGATGAAACCATCGCCATATTAAATAATAACAACATTGCTTTCGTAGGGGCGGACCCCCGCGTCCGCCCGACAAACGACCCCCGCGTCGATCCGCAAAAATCGACATTCACTCTCAAAAATACCAAAATCACTTTCTTGGGCTTTACCGACATTGCCTCCGTTTCCCAAGAAATTGCGACCGCCACTCCAGACAATATTAGAGCTCAAATATCTGCCGCAAAAAAAGATTCCGATTTGGTTATCGCTACTTTCCACTGGGGCAATGAATATAGTCATCGGTCACTTCATCAGGTGGAACTCGCTCATCTAGCCGTTGATTCTGGTGCCGATGTCGTCATCGGCCACCACCCGCACTGGGTCCAGGAAGTAGAAACCTATTTGGGTAAACCCATTTACTATTCTCTGGGAAATTTAGTTTTCGATCAAATGTGGTCAGAAGAAACCAGGACAGGTCTAGTAGTCAAGTTAAACTTCTCTGGCAGTACCCTAATCAGTCAAGAACAAATTCCTATAAAAATTTTCGACTATGGTCAGCCAGCTACTCTATAAGACCTGACCTCTAAAGTACTCAACTGTCCTCTCCTACCTTCCAGAGAAGTAAAAACCTAGGGTACTTTGCCACTTATCGTTGTTCGTATCACTTGTAAAATAATTATTAATATCTATAATTAATTCTGGTATTTAAATCGGGAAAATTATCAATTATGGCTCCCATGAAAAAACAAAAAACCATTGTCTCCGCACTATGGCTGTTAATTAGTCTAGTTGTCATTTTTAGTGTTGCCCTTCTTCTCCAAAAAAGAAATTTCAGCGATCAAAGCCGAGCATCAAGTGGTACAGTTCTGGTCGGTCAGCTTATTAGATCCACTAGCTCCTCCTTATGCAGTAAATGCGTCCAGCAGTGCCCCGGTTCGGATAATGTGCTTCATGATTGCAACCCCATGGCTTCTAATGGTATCTCCATTGATAGTGTTTGCAACCAGGCCGGGAAAGTTGAAACTTGTGGCGGTAAGACCTATTGTTGTCCCAAACCAAAAGCCAGATGGACCGCCAATCTCACCGAATGTCCTGGAGCTACACCGGCGGTTAAACCACTCTCTCCCTACAGACTTCTCAAGAAAGGCGGTCTCTGCACGGCTTTAGTCATAGACAAAGATCTGGCGGAACCATTAGTTGGCCAGCAGGTGGTGGCGACCGGAACCTTGAAGGAGCCATATTTTTATGCTTCAAAACTTTCTAGTTACACCCCAACTCCAACAAGAACCCCTACTCCTACAAAGACCCCCACACCTACTTCTTCAGACAATCAGCCACCCAAAATCATCACCACTTCATTGCCTTCCGGTTATGTAAATAAATCATACACTGCAAGTGTGGATGCCTCTGATATCGACACCGGCGATGCTTTAACCATGACGATATCTGGTTTACCTTTTGGGTTGAATACCGGTCCTTGTGGAGTTCCTGTCGGTGGGGGCAAAATCACCTGTTACATCTCCGGAACTCCTATCCAGTCTGGACTTTTCAATATAAAGGTCTATGTCAGTGATAATCGAGGCGGATCCAGTTCGAAATCACTACCCCTATCTATCGTTACTCAGTCCACAAAAGTTACTCCCACACCAATTGGACCGCCGGTGGTCGCTCGCTAAATCTCAAAAAACCCGCCAAATGGCGGGTTTTTTGAGATTGGTCGGGGTACTCAGAATTGAACTGAGATCGCGCGCACCCCATGCGCGCATACTGCCGTTATACTATACCCCGATACTACACCCCGAAACGAACCTGTCTATTTTATCACTAAGCTCGTCATTGCGAGGAGTCAGGCAACCTGCCTGCCGTAGGTCGAAGATATCGTGTATTTCACGATCAGGTCTCACTCCACAAAATAAAAATCCATATTGCGAAAATAACCCAAATATATATAATGACTTTAGATTAATAAATACCCGAAGGAAATGCCAAAGAAATCCAAAAAAGTTAAAGAAGAAAAGTCTGTTGCCAAGCCGGCAGACAACAACGCTCGTCTCACTGCTGTCAAAATTGCTATGCAGCAAATTACCAAACAGTTTGGTGAAGGAGCTATCATGCATATGGGTTCCGATCGTGTCGACGAAAAGATACCGGTAATCTCTACCGGCTCAATTAGTTTGGACTTAGCTCTGGGAGTGGGGGGTTTCCCCAAAGGCAGAATTATCGAGATCTATGGTCCTGAAGCTTCAGGTAAGACCACCTTAGCCCTCCATGTCATCGCCGAAGCTCAAAAAGCGGGTGGTATCGCCGCTTTTATTGACGCCGAGCACGCAGTCGATCCTAGCCGTGCCAAGTCTATAGGAGTTGATTTGGACAGCCTCCTATTGTCACAGCCGGACAATGGTGAACAGGCACTAGAGATTGCCGAAACTCTGATACGTTCCGGTGGAGTGGATGTTGTTGTTATTGATTCTGTCGCAGCCCTGGTTCCCAAGTCCGAGATCGAGGGGGAAATGGGGGATTCTTCCATGGGTCTACAGGCCAGACTCATGAGCCAAGCCCTTAGAAAGATTACCGGAGCCATTTCCAAGAGCAAGTGCATCGTTATTTTTACCAATCAGCTCCGTGAAAAAATCGGTGTCATGTTTGGTAACCCCGAGGTCACTACCGGCGGGAAGGCCCTCAAGTTTTATGCTTCGATCCGCATCGATATGCGCAAAATTGGCAATATTCAGGAAGGAGATGAGATAATCGGTTCCCGTCACCGTGCCAAAGTAGTGAAGAACAAAGTCGCTTCGCCTTTTAGAACTGCCGAATTCGATGTTCTTAACGTCGGAGGTATCAGTAAACTAGGCGACCTCATCGACACCGCCATCGCATATAACGTCCTGGAAAAAGCCGGTTCGTTCATTAAGTACGATGGTGAGACACTGGCCCAAGGACGGGAGTCAGCGAAGACTGCTTTGGCCGAGCGTCCTCAGGTAATCGAGAAGATTAAGCAACAAGTCATGGAAAAGGTCAATGCCGGAATCCAGCCAGAAAAGTGAGATCAGAAGTAGTCTATTAAAATACGCCGCCAACATACTCAGTCGACGGCCGTATTTTAGGTTCAAATTACGAGAAAAACTGTTTCTTCGGGCAGAAAAACTGAATTTATCCAATTCGGACTCGACAATAAATTCAATTCTGGACGATCTGGCTAAGAGTGGCTATCTAAACGACCAATATCTCTCCGAAGCCTTTGTCAGACGCCAGTTGTCCAAGCATTATGGCCCTAGGATTATTTCCCTCAAGCTCAAATTCTTGGGATTATCGCGGGAAGCAGTTACTGAAGCTCTCTCCTCCAGTGCGTCCTTGGAAGCTGAAATAGCCTCCATCAGGCAGTATCTTCAAAAATTTCCCCTTCTTGACCACCGGAAACTGATCTCCAAGCTCTACCAACGAGGCTATTCCGACCGTGCCATTAAAAGTGCATTTGACGGGGGCTATTTAGAAGACTAAAATACAGATACTAATCATGCTAGTCACTCAAAATTACGCAATGTTCGATCTCAATCATAATACCAAGATCTTCTTCAAAAAAGCCTGTTTACAGGCAAGTTGCTAAGCGGCTGATTTTGCGTGTTTGTTTGCCTTCCATAGATTAGGCCTGCCTGCCGGCAGGCAGGTTTATTAATATATTTTTGTCTAAACCATGTCTATACTCTCAATTTTCCGTTCAAACATTTTCAAGAATCTTTCAGGCTCCGAAAAAAGCAAGTCAGTCTCTTCAGCTCCTGTAGGGGCGATTCATGAATCGCCCGCAAAGGCAGCACCGCCAACGGTCTCTGTCCCCGTCGTCTCCACTCCTACAGTCGATACGGCTGCTATTATCGCCGCCGCCCAAGCTACAGCTCAGTCTCAGGCCAGAGAAATAATTATCTCCGCCAAAGACGAGGCCTTCAAAATAAAAGACCAAGCCATCAAGGATGCTCGAATTCAGCTGGAGGAAATCGAGGTTAGAGCCAAAAACCTGGCTCAAAAGCAACAAAGTACTGCCACCATTGAAGAACAATTAAAACGGGAGAAAACAAATCTGGATCTCCAGACAACTCAAATTGAAGAGCTGAAGGCAAAAATTGTTTCTCAAGCCGATTCAATGGTTGAAAAGCTCGAAAAAATTGCCTCATTAACCACCGAACAAGCCAAGAAGGAGCTTATTGCACAAGTTGAGAAACGTTCTGCCGTTGAAGCAACAAGAGCCATAAAAGAAGCCGAGGAAAAAGCCAAGATCGAGGCAGAGGATCTCGCCAGGGAAATACTTGTCGATGCCATGAAGGCCGGTGCCACAGACTATGTCGCCGAGTATACGATCTCTACTGTTCCAATTCCTGATGAAGAAACCAAAGGTCGAATTATCGGTAAAGACGGTCGCAATATTCGGATTTTCGAAAAAGTATCAGGATGTGATGTCTCTATGGACGACGGTCCCGATGAAGTCAAGTTGAGTAGTTTTGATCCTGTCCGTCGAGAAATTGCCCGTCTCACTTTAATTCATTTAATCAAAGACGGTCGTATTCACCCGGCTCGTATCGAAGAATACTTTGAGAGATCAAAGAGAGACGTCGAACAGATAATGTTCCTGGAAGGCCAGAAGCTTTGCCACGCTGTCGGTGTTTACAACATGAATCGAGAGATCATTACCATGCTTGGCCGTTTCAAATTCCGCACCTCCTATGGTCAAAACATGATCAGTCATACTTTAGAAGAGACAAGAATTGGAATCAAAATAGCCAATGAAATTGGTGCCAATGTAGATATCGTTAGAATGGGTTGTTTGCTTCACGATATCGGCAAGATAATTGAAGGAGAGGGCAATCATGTGGAGCTTGGTGTTCAATACCTTAAGAAGTTCAATATTCCTCAAACCATTCTTGATTGTGTCGCCCAGCATCATGAGGATGAGGAATTTAGTTCTAATGAATCGGTCATTGTCTATATCGCCGACGCCATCTCCGGTTCCAGACCGGGAGCTCGCCATGAGAATACCGAAGAGTACGGTAAGCGGATTAAGCATTTGGAGGAAATCGCTCGAAAGCATCCGGAAGTTGACGACGCCTACGCCATCTCCGCCGGGAGAGAAATCAGGGTTATTGTAAATCCAAGTAAAGCAGGTGATGAACAGTTATCTGTTATTGCACAAGCCATTCGCGATGAAATCAGAGACACCATGACTTTCCCCGGAACTGTCAAGGTTAATTGTATTCGCGAAACGCGCGCCTCGGAAATCGCATCGTAAACATAAAATATACTGATGAAAAACAACCATTTCTCCTACATAGAATTACAATCGACCAATATTGGGGAAACAAAGAAGTTCTATTCAGCAGCTTTTAATTGGGTTTTTACGGATTATGGTCCAGATTACGCATCATTTTCCAATAGTGGTGTCGACGGTGGTTTTGCGAAAGTAAACTCCATAACCGGAAGCGGAACACTATTAGTTCTTTATCACAAAGATCTGGGTTTAATCAGAAAACAAATAATTGATTGTGGAGGAAAAATTGTCAAAGATATCTTTGCTTTTCCTGGTGGCAAGCGTTTTCACTTTACCGATCCAAGTGGAAATGAGCTAGCTGTTTGGTCAGAATCACAAGAAGGTGAGATCTGAGTACTGATATTGGGGTCTTGTGTCGAGACTTGCATATCTTGACACATTAGTGCTATCATCAATCCACAATTATCATTGATACTGCCCAATTAATTAAGAGATATGACCAAACAAACTCTCGTCAACATTGTTAGTAAAAAAGTCCATTTAACCAAAAAAGCCGTCAAAGAAACGGTAGATACCTTTTTTGAAGAGTCCATTGCTGCACTTGGGAAAGGTGAAAAAGTCGTAATTTCCGGATTCGGAACTTTCTACATTGGCAAGGTCGAGGATAAACAGGTTGTCCCCTTTGGGAATGAATCTAAGAGGCAAGTAGTCAAAGGACACAAAGTTATCAACTTTCATGTTGGTAAGCCTTTGAAGAAAAAAGTTGCCTAATGCCGTCAGTCTTCATCAACACTTTTGGTTGCCAGGCGAACAAGTCCGACTCCGAGCGTATACTTGGGGACTATCTCTCACGCGGGTACGTCGAAGTTGACAATTGGAGACTTGCCGACGAAATCGTCATCAACACTTGTTCTGTCCGTCAGTCAGCCGAAGATCGCGTTACCGGATTCCTTTTGAATGTGGACAAGTTTTTCGCTGGGAGTCAGAGACCAAAAATAATTCTCACCGGCTGCATGCTCCATTTCAATGAAAAAGAAATAAGGACCCTTCTGCCCCAGATCGACGAAATTCTACCTATTGGCGAAGTCGGGTTCAATCAAAAGGCGATCAGAAAAGAAAAGGACAAGGCTTTTATTCCCATTTCCTCTGGCTGTAATTCTTTTTGCACTTTTTGTATTGTGCCATTTTCCCGAGGTCGGGAACGTTCTCGTCCAATTGACGATATAGTTCGGGAAGTTGCAGAGTTATCCAAAGAAGGCTATACCGAAATCACCCTGTTGGGTCAAAACGTGAATTCTTGGGGCTTGGAAAAAGTCGGCGTGGCCCTCAGGAAGATGTTCATGGACAAAGATACCTTCAACCCCGACATTATTCCTTCAAACCAGTCTCAATATTTCAAACCACAAGACACTCCACCCTTTGTTACACTACTAAGGGAAATAAGCAAAATTGACGGCATTCAAAAGATTAGTTTTTTTACGAGCAACCCTTGGGACTTCTGGGACGAGTTGGTTGATGAAATTTCGGCGAATCCCAAGATAGATAGGTTCATTCATTTACCGGTTCAGTCCGGCAGCAATCGGATTCTCAAACTTATGAATAGGGGATACACTCAAGAATCCTACCTCGATTTAATTAATCAGATTAAAGCCAAAATCCCTGATGCGGTTTTTGGCACAGATATAATCGTCGGCTTTCCTGGCGAAACGGATAAAGACTTTCAAGATACTCTGAATTTAGTTAAGGAAGTGGGTTTCAAAGTAGCCTTTGTCGCCCGTTATTCGCCTCGTCCCGGTACGGTTTCCGCCAAACTTTTCCCGGACGATATTCCGGCCAGGATCAAGAAAGAACGCTGGGAAATTTTGGATCAAATTGCCAACAAAGACAATCTCAAATCTCGACCCATCGTCCCCTAGTTTCCCCGTCATTGCGAGGAGCGGAGCGACGTGGCAATCCATCTGGAAAATAATAAATAAATGTGAAATGTACAATTTAAAATGAAAAATATTTTAGTCATCTGTGGACCAACTGCCTCCGGCAAAACCTCTCTCGCCCTTTCCGTTGCTAAAGAATTAACCGAACGTCATTCCGGGCTCGGCCCGGCCGCTGGTACCCGAAGGGGTAAATCCACCATTCCGTCATTGCGAGGGCAACCTGCCTGCCGTAGGTCGAAGATATCGTGTATTTCACGATCAGGTCTCACTCCATCAGGATCAGTCAACATCCTCTCCGCCGACTCCAGACAGATATACCAGGGTCTGGACATCGTCACCGGCAAGGACATTCCTGCAGATCTCCCTCCAAACATTAGTTTTTTTGGTTTGGATTTGGTCGAGCCAAACCAAGCCTACAATCTCGCGGACTTCGTCAGTTATTCACAGAAAATTATTCAAAGCTCCATTAAAGAGAATGTCCCCTTAATCATTGTTGGGGGAACCGGTTTGTATCTGAAAGCTATTACTTCAGATCTTCTCAACGTCCACGTTCCTCCGAATATTGATCTTCGTCGTGATCTAGAGAGGTTAGACCTTAAGACTTTGCAGTCTCGTCTCTTGGAATTAAATCCCAATAAACTCGCCTCCCTAAACAACTCAGATCTCCACAATCCCCGCCGTCTCATCCGCGCCATCGAAATATCATCGTCATTGCGCGATTCGACTTCCATAGATACCCCTTTAGAGGGTACGAACCAAAGCAATCCATCCTCTCTGGATCGCCACGCTTCGCTCACGATGACAGATATTTCTTTTCTCTGGATCGGACTACATCAAGACAAAGAGATTCAAAAGGCAAAAATTCGCCAAAGGGTTTTAGATCGTCTAGACTACGGCGCCATTGAAGAGGTTGAAAACTTGATGATAAAGTATCCCAACCACCGCCCCCCCATTTTTACCAGTCTTGGTGTCCAAGAAACCAGCAAGTTCTTGCACCAAGAAATCACTCGAGAAACACTTATCCATTTATGGACTGCCTCCGAAATAGCTTATGCCCGGAGACAGATGGTCTGGTTCAAGAAACAACCCGGTATAGTTTGGTATGATAAAAGTACGATAGACAGCCACCTAATCGCTAAGCTGACAGAAATATATAAATAAAATGATCAAAAAGAAACACATTGTCTTTGATTTCTCCATTGGCAGTATCTTTTGGGTGCTTTTTTCGCTCGCCGCCGCTTATATCCTCATGAAGCTTACCAGTGTCATCGCTCTATTGTTTATTGCCATTCTCATCACCCTAGCGGTTTGTCCTTTGGTGGATCATCTTGAAAAGTACCGAATAAACCGAGCTCTTTCCTCGATAGTTATATTACTAGCAACATTTGGAACCATTATTTTTGCCATAGTCTCTCTTGCAGCCCCTCTTTTGGATCAAACCCAGCTATTTCTTCAAAAGTTGCCGGCGATAATTGACTCCGTTAGTCCGATCAAGTTGGCCGACGGTTCACTAACAGCTCAGTTTGCAAACGTACCCGGGAAGGTGCTTACCTTTGCGCTGGATACCTTCTCCGCTTTCATTACCGCCTTTACTGTTATCGTTATCAGCTTTTACATGATCCAGGACCTCCACAATTTGGAGAAGCATCTCAAATTCTGGTTCGGAGACAAAGGTTACCGCTACTTCGTGATTGCTGAGAAATTGGAGATTCAAATTGGTTATTGGGTGAGAGGTGAACTATTGCTTATGCTGTTGGTTGGTCTTTTAAGTTACTTTGGTTATCTCATCATCGGACTTCCTTTCGCTATCCCCTTGGCCTTTATAGCTGGTATGCTGGAACTCATTCCAAATATTGGTCCTACCATAGCTACGATTCCTGCCGTCCTCGTCGGTTTTTCTATCTCCACCGGTCATGGTGTCGCCGCTCTTGTTGTTTCCCTCGTTGTTCAACAATTGGAGAACAATCTTATTGTTCCGAAGATCATGCAACGGGTGGCTGGACTAAATCCCATCATTACTATCGTCGCCATCATGATTGGCTTCCAGCTAGGAGGCCCTCTCCTCGCCATCCTGGCTCTGCCCACCGTGCTCAGTGCCCGAGTCATTCTAGGCCACGTCAGGCTGAACAAAGACACCACCATCCCCGAAATCGACTAATCCTCACCCACTCGGCAAGGAATCCCATAACTTAGACTAGAGATCGTCATTACCAAAAGAAACGAGGTCGTCGTTATCAACTCCTAGTCCATCTGTGTCAGATGATCCCTGATTGAATATTTTTTCGTAGGGTGATAAGTCTTGAGCTTGATAGGTTTTGTTTCTTTGTTCGGACCGCTTCATGAATTCATTCCATCTTCTACCTACATTTAACTGATCAGTTTTTAGAACAAAACCTTCAAGCGAAATTCTGGTGGGGATACTATCTCCCGGAACTCTTTCAATTTCCATATCGGTCGGTATGCTGAACTGCCATCCCATTTCACGATCAATTTGTTTTATCAACTTGCGAGCTTTCCACCTGACGACTTCGATGGGAAAGCGGACTTCACTGTCAAAATCAAAAAAAGGATATTCACTATGGGCACGTTCGAGAGTGTCGAACATGTCGTTTTCCCCATCCTTGGTTTGATGCATCTGCTTTAATAAATAAAACATGCGCTGAAGGTACTCGGGGAACCGGTCTTTTTTTGACCACCTTTTCGCCAGAAAAAGAGAGTGTGTGCCCAAATCGAAGAGTGAATTCAGCTGGATATAGTCAAACGACAAAGCTTTTCCTTCTACCACTGCTTTGATGAGTCTCATCATTCCCCTGGGTTTGGCCAAGCTTTCTCCCTGGATAGTCATCCTGTCAAAACCATAAATAGCTTTATTGGCGACGTATTCGTTTTCGATTCGGGTGTGGCCGGTGATGGCTGTCGTTAGGGCATTTTGGGAATAATAAAGCCCTTCTGAGCCGAGACAGACTTGATTTTGAGTGGTATCCCGACCGGCACAATAGCGTGGGAAATTTAATTCATTCTCACCCATATACTCAATACCATCAACATCCACCCCGATATTTATAGCCGCCTTTTTGTTTTTTCGACTATTGGCAACTAGGGCATCATAGTCATTCCAAGGGAACTCATTCTCCTGCATAGAAAAAGGCGCGTGAGCCACAATATCTAAGACTGCTCTGGCAGGACCGCCCTTGTGCCAGACTTTCCTGTTTTTGGGTAAAGGAATTTCCTGCCAATTATCTTGAGTGGGATGTTTGACACGGAGAATGATACATTCTTCTCCCTTTATTAGTCTATTTTCTGTTTTAAATCTATCAGGCTGGTTTTTTATCATCTCTCCCAAAGGTAAAAAACATGTTTTTTGGGGAAATTCCTTCTGTTCGAATGAAGCTGCAATTTCCATGGAAAAATTCATAATAATATGGTCGGCCAAAGAGGCAAAATCATCTCTTCCACTGGGAGTTAAAATGCTTGCCGATCGTAACTGTTTAAATAAGCCCTCGATTTGGGTTCCAAAATATTCACGTACCTCCAAGTCTGGATAAACTTGTAATTGTTGCCTGAAGCCAAGTAATAATCTGGCGGTTGCTTTCCACCAGGTGTTTGGCTCGCCCTCTAATATTTGTGGGAATTCGGAAATTTGGTGTCTGACCAATTCCCTTGATTGCCGTAGTTGTTCAACTCCAGACATAGATTGATTCGTTATTTTACCATTACCCAAAACCAACAAAAGAAAATATAAAGAGTATACTAATGGTATTAGGTACTTTATAGGATATTATGTTAGTTTTAATCTTACTTTTGGTTGTTGGATCCGGTCTTGTATATATTTCAAAATATAATTTCACACCCGTCTCGGTTAACTTGGGTGTGTATACACTTTCAAATATTCCGCTTTTTTATGTAATTGTCGGATCGATCGTAATTGGTCTAGTGTTATCATATATTGCCTATTTGATTCATTCGATCTCGACCTCCATTAAGCTTCATGGAAAAGATAAGGAGATCAAAAATAGTAAAGATGAGATGCTTGAATCAACAAAGAGAGTTCACCAACTGGAGCTGGAAAACGAAAGACAGAGAAACGGTGTGGACATCGAACCACATGATCCAAACGCGCTGTGAAAAACTTATTGGCGAAAATCTATAAAGCCCTACATCTTCCCAAAAATATTCAGCTTTTGGTGATGCGACTATTTCAGGATCAGTTTTTGGTTGGTGCAACTGGGATCATTTTTAATGATAAAAGTGAAGTGCTTCTTTTTAAACACACTTATAGATCACACTCCTGGAGTTTACCCGGAGGTTATTTAAAAGCAGGGGAACATCCACGAGAGAGCCTGGAAAGAGAGATAAAGGAAGAATCTGGCTTGGTGGTGAGTGTGGACGAGTCTCTCAAAACTCGTACTGATCGTGACTTTGCACGCCTAGACATGTGTTACACTGGCGTTTTGATTGGCGGTGATTTCGTGCCTACCCATGAGGTGTCGGAGTATGGGTTTTTTGCCTTGGACAAACTCCCGCTTCTCCGGAAAAATCAGTTATTTTTGATTGATGAAGTTTTGAAGCAGAAGACTTCTCTCGCCACCTCTTGACAACCACTTCAACTAGTTGTAGTATGTGAAGTATGGCAGTAATATTGACAAGTCAAGTATAATCTGACGTAGAAAATGAAAATAAAAAAATTTATAGTTTTGGTCTCGGTATTACTATCGGCTTTTGTGCCTATTTTTTTTACAATTACGACAAAAGAGGTATGGGCTGCTACTTCGCCAACGCTTAGTGCATCATCGACTTACTCGATTTTGGGAGCTTCGGAAGTAACTTGTACCGGAGCGACCACCATCACCGGAAATGTGGGTGTGGCTGCGGGTACTTCAATAACCGGCTTTCCTTCCCCGTGTTCTGTCAGTCCCGGCACGACACAATCCAATACACAGAGTGCAATTGACGCTCAAGCCGATAACCTCACTACATTTGGCGCTCTCAATCAAGGCTGTGATTACTCTTATCCGAGTGGTCAAGACTTAACCTTAATCTCTCCTCTTGACCCGGGAGTTTATTGCTCAGCCGGAAGTTTTTTACTGACCGGAAATTTGACCCTCAACGGGTCAGGGGTCTTCATTTTCAAAACCGTGTCGACACTGATTACCTCACCCGGCTCTTCAGTTACTGGTAGCGATTCTTGTAATGTGTGGTGGAGAGTTGGGAGCTCGGCAACGCTCGATACACAACTTCGTTTATTGGAAATATTCTTGCTCTTACGTCCATAGGGATGAATAGTGGTGCAATACTAAAAGGTCGAGCGATGGTGCAAACAGGTGCAGTCACATTGGATGGCAATACTATTACCGCCCCGACATGTGCCGCTTCCCCAAGTTCTTCCTCCCCCAACGGCCCATCCACCTTAGCCTCTCTTGCGACCGCCCCTCAGTATACTTGTCCAACTATTGGAATCGGAATAATTGCACCAATTATTATTGAGTCAAGGAGAGTTGACGCCGATAGCGTTTTTGTTAGCTGGGGTCCTTACTCTGGAACAGATAAGTTTAATGTTCGATATGGTATGAGTAAGGACAAACTACTATATAACGTTGATGTCACCGGATTTTCAACGACCATCAACGCTCTTCCGTCAAATCAGCCCATCTGGGTTCAGATTGCCGCCAGAAATGAGTGCCAGATCGGTACTTACGAGGCATCTAGGCTTGTGGGGGGGCCGAGTCTTCCAAGCGCTGGGTTTGGACCTCGTGAAAACAAGGCTCCATGGTATTTTTTGGTAAGTATCTTCAATAGATTTTTATCCAGACGTTGAAAGTTCTCTTTATAACATCAGGGCTTTTGGTCGCTCTTGTGGCGTTCCCCTTGTTGACTCTTGTTAATTTTACCCAAGGAATTGAGGAAAAAACTGTATCTCAAAGACAAGATCCAGAACTACCGGTACGCCTTTTGATACCCGCGATCAATGTTAATGCCAGGATTCAAGACGTAGGCGTTGCCTTGAATGGAGAGATGGAGGTTCCAAACAACGCTATTGATGTGGGATGGTTTAAGATCGGCTCACGGCCTGGGGAAGTGGGCAGTGCCGTTGTCGCCGGACATATAGATGGAGAGAGTGGTGAGGTCGGGGTTTTTGCAAACCTGTATAAGTTGAAGGAAGGGGACCTTTTGTACATTGAGGATGATAAGGGAACGTCGATTACCTTTGTTGTTCGGAAGAAACTTATATTTGATCCCGGATACGCAGATGAGGTTTTTAGTAGGAATGACGGTGCCCATCTTAATCTTATTACTTGTGATGGTTTGTGGGACGGAGTAAAGAAAAGCTATAGCAAACGTTTGGTAGTGTTTTCGGCTTAAGAGTAAAAAGTGGTTGCTAGAATTCGACCTTTTTCCCATTGAATCAAGTAAAAAAGTATGCTAAGTTTCTAAAATGAAATTAAGCACACCCC
>LCIE01000003.1:0-2461 GCA_001000865.1 Candidatus Collierbacteria bacterium GW2011_GWC2_44_18
CCTATGGGCGCTCAACTTGAAACTGATTCAATACTCGCAATACATCTTAGATATTTATCCGGTCAATTTTTCAACTTCAAGCTTAGAAAAATGCCTAAGATAAATGCAGACAAAAATAGATCGTTTAGAGATTCTGACGATTTGGTAGAGATAGATATTCCGGAAGCTCACCCGACAAGAACAGAATAATTTTCAACAAATAACTCCCTTAATTTTACAATCTGCGCACAAACCGGTTCTAAGATCTCATCATCAAGGACCTCAAAATCAAACTAGGTATATAATTTTGACATGGGAAAAGTTCTAAGAAGTAACTATCAGAAATACAAGAAAGTATCAAGGGGAAGTAAAACCACCCTCGGTTTTCTGCGTACATTCATGAACGAAATAATCTTTAGAACATCCAAGCTTGAAGGCGAACCGGTCACCAGAAAGATGGTAAAGACGTCATCTAGATGACAAACACCTCGACAAAACCCAAAGGGGCTACAACATACAAAGAAACAGCTTTTGGTATTATTTCCAGGTCTGAGCTTCTCAAACTAGAACTTGAAGGAACAAAAAGGGGATTGATTTTTGTCGGGAAAAATTACAAGGAAGATATCACTCCTGAATTTATCCTTAGGGTTCACAACACTGCGTTTGGTTGGATATTTCCTGAGTGGGCTGGAAAATACAGATCAATTAGAGTTGAGTTTTCAGGGAAAGAGCCAGTCTTACCCCACCAAATCCCCGAACAAATTCTAAATTTATGTGCAGACTTGAACGAAAGATTAAACAACCTAAATAAGAATGATGAAGCGTATATTGAAAATGTTGTTAGTTTGCTGGCATGGTTCCAACATCGCTTTGTGTGGATCCATCCTTTCCAGGATTATAATGGGCGCGTAGCTCGCATGATTACAATACAAATACTATTAAGAATGGAGTTACCACCAATAGAAATAAAGGCGGAGAGCAATACTGATAGACAAAAATATCTAAATGCTATGTATTCCGCAGATGAAGGTAATTATGAAAAGTTGGAAAAATTAATTGAATCTGCATTAAATGAATCGCTCAAAAGCACTACTTGAGTACATATTGGTTCTAAGATCTCATCACTAAGAACTCTAAAAAAATAAAACTCCTCCGAATGGAGGAGTGGTTGAAGTTTATTCAGGTTTCTGAGCAAGGATGATGTTGACGATACCACCAGCGGTGTTTTCGGTTTCTGTCTGAAAAATAACCTTAGCGCCCATGGACTGAAGGTATGTCTCGATTTCGAATGGGTGATAGAAACAAACAGGTCCAGAGCCGCCGCAATGAGAGTAAGACATGAAGGTATCTTCTTCGATCGGCTCTTGAGAGGCAACCATTCTGGAATAGAACTTGTCGCCGGTCGACAAAGTAGTGATCCAGATAAAGCCTGTGGATAGTAAAGATTCATAAGCGAGCCTGATGAGCTCCTTACCGGCAGTCTTTACCTGAAACATAAGGAAGTCAGACATGATAACTAGGTGGAACTTCGTTTTGTTCGCTTGCGTATATTCAAGCGCATCGGCGTGGACAACGGTCAGTTGCTCGCCCAAGCCAGCCTCGTTAAATGCCTCCACCGCATGTTCCAGCCAGGATAAATTACGATCGAGACCAACAATTCTGAGTCCAGCGAAGGCCACGGGCGAGCACATATGGCCAGTGCCAAAACCAATGTCAAGGGTAGATTGACCAGGCTGAAGTAGTGGAAGAAGGTGCTGGTGCATTTCAGGATATCCTAGTTCGCCATACGAATAACCATCAAAAACTCTATTGTCCAAAGTGCCTCCTTATTCGGGGATTCGACATATTATAACCGTAAGTTCGCAAACGAAGTGCACCACTTGATCGTAAAATAACGGTCAAGAAAGGACACCCCAAATATGGGTAAATATCACCAACTAAGCCTCACAGAGAGGGAGAAAATGTTTGCGTTTAAAGAGGCTGGACTTAGTCTGCGGGCGACAGCCCGCAAACTAGGTAGAAGTCATACCACCCTCAGTCGGGAGTGGAGAAGAAATGCGAAGTATTACAGACCATACATCCCCTGCAGAGCTGACAATCTGGCTAAAAAGAGAGGAGCTAAACAAAGATATCAAGCTCCTCTTAAATGTCCCTTTGTTTTTCTCTACATCAGAAAGAAATTAAGGACTACAGATTGGAGTCCCGAAACCATTAAGGGTAGACTCCATCTAGAACACCCCGAATACAGTATTGATACAGAAACGATATACCGTTACATCTACGGCAAAATGGGTAAACGGTACAAACTCTGGCAATATCTTCTCAAGGCACACCGGAGAAGATATCAATGGAAAGGCAGAACGATGAGGAAAGACAGGGTTGAACCCCAATTTAGCTTTGAAAACAGACCTCAAGAAGTAAACGATCGTTTGATCATTGGTCATTGGGAAACGGACAATGTAGAGGGTCTCAGAACAGAGTC
>LCIE01000003.1:2530-57684 GCA_001000865.1 Candidatus Collierbacteria bacterium GW2011_GWC2_44_18
AGTAAAGACCATTACCTGTGACAGAGGTAAGGAGAACAGTAAACACAAACTAACCTCAAAACAGTTGGGTACCACTGTCTACTTTTGTAATGCTTACCATTCATGGGAGAAGGGAACGGTCGAGAACATGAACGGAAGAATCCGAAGGTATATTCCAAAAAAGACTAGTCTTGAAAACTTGACTCAAAGACAAGTTTCTTCTTTAGAAAATATCCTCAACAATACCCCGAGGAAATGTTTGAACTTCCTGACTCCAAATGAGAGAATGGCACAAATTACAAATCACCTAAGTGGTGCACTTCCACTGCGGATGTAGGAACCTACGAACCAGCTATTAACTACCCCATATACTACAGGATGCGGATGCTATGATTCGCCTTGTGTTAGCTTGGGCGAAAGAGTGGCAACGTCGTACTATTGCCCGCGATTGGCACAAGATTCTCTACAAATCCAAATGGGAGTGATGAATTTCTTGACCCCGCCGACGGCAGGGTCTTTTTTTGCCTTTAACTGTGGGGTTATAATTATCAAGAGTTAATCTATCTCAAATTGAAATGAAAAAAAAATTAAAGTATTGGCCGTTCTTGGTTTTTACGATAGCCTGTTTGATATATTACTGGCGGGTGTTTTTGAAGGGGGATGTCCCCTTTCCGGGAGACTTGATGGTGGGAGCCTATCTGCCTTGGCTGGAAAATAAATGGGGTTTCCCCACCGGTGTGCCGGTAAAAAATCCCTTAATTTCGGATATTTTTTCGCAGTTCTATATGTGGAAGAGTTTGGTGGCCGAATCGTGGCGACATCTCCAAATTCCCCTGTGGAATCCGTTCTCGTATTCCGGATACCCTTTGATGGCTAATTTCCATTCAGGTGCATTCTACCCACTTGGTTTTCTTTACTTGCTACTGGGAGATATTAAGGGATGGGACTTTTTGGTGGTACTCCCTTCGTTGGCTACCGCCATCTCTATGTATCTCTATCTCCGACAAATTAAAGTCAAGAAAGTTGGGGCTGTGGCCGGAGGCATTATTTATGCCTACTCCGGCTTTGCTATCAGCTGGGCTCAATTCGTAACCGCCGCTCACGCCATGATCTGGATGCCCTTGATCTTTATTGTGTTGGAAAAGTTTTTCGACTCTAAAAGAACCTATTATCTTTACTACTTACCCCTGATCTTCTTTCTACTGATTACCTCGGGACATTTCCAGATAATGGTCTATATCACAGTGTTGACGGTCGTTTATTTTGTCTGGAAATGGATGGAGGCTAAAGACTATAAATTGTTCCTGGCGACCATCATTCCCGGACTGCTGACTCTAGGTTTGGCCGCTTTTCAGATGCTACCGACTCTGGAACTAACCAAATATGGATTAAGATCGGTGGAAAATTATATTTCCGGTTACAACTACGGTTTGCTACCAATAAAGTATTTGACTACTTTAATTGCACCGGATTATTTTGGTAACCCGGCAACAGGAAACTTCTTTGGAGTCTTCAATTATCATGAAGCAATTTTTTACACGGGAGTTCTAGCGGTTTTCTGTTTTGTCTTATCTCTCTTTCTTTTCAAAACCAATAAATATGTCAGATTCTTTGTGTTGGCCGCAGTGATCGCCTTTTTGTTCGGCTTTGACACACCACTCGGTAAAGCCGTTTACACCTTTAATGTGCCAGGGTTGTCGACCAGCGCCGCAGGAAGAGTGGCGGTAATCTTCTCGATGAGCTTGGCTGTATTATCCGGAATTGTCTTATCTAACTTAGAAAAAATCAGTTTGAAGAAAATACTGCTCACTATCGGGGTGATTGGTTTAGCTTACTCGGCAATTTATTACTTGGCTCGTTTTACCGACGGAATACTGCTCTCCCCCAATAATCCCAGTATGCTACTTGCCCAGAGAAGAGCCGTCACTTTAAGAAATTTGCTTTTGCCAGGTGCTTTTGTCGGTCTGTACTCACTGATTTTTCTCTTGGCCAAAAAATGGAAGGGCATGACCGGTCTGCTGATAGTAGTGGTTTGTTTGGAAATGTTCCGATTTGGCTGGAAATATATTCCGTTTGTGCCGGAAAGAATTGTCTACCCCGACACTCCCGTGATTACCTTTTTAAAAGAAAAAGCCAAAACAGATGTCTTCAGAATCGATCGGGAAAGAGCGGAGATTATGCCGCCGGCCACCTGGATGCAGTACCGCTTCATGAGCCCATCGGGCTACGATCCAATGGCGATTAAGGACTATGCTGAGTCTTATCAAGAAAGAATTAATGGAAATTTAAGCGGTCTGGTCGGAAGATATTCCGAACTGGAAAGATATGACGCGATAGCTCTGGGTGACTTTAACGTCAAATACTTACTGACCGTCAAAAGAGACTCTGTGGGTAAATTGGGGGGAAACAATATTAACTATTCGATCGACCAGAAGAGGTGGAAAAAGGTCTATGAATCAGAAGCCACAGCCGTACTGGAGAACTTGGATTACCAACCCAGAGCCAGATATTTGGGTGAAACGGGTGGGGAAATTAAGATTACTTCCTATACCCCGAATATGATAAAGATTACATACAGTGATGGCGCCAATAAAACCCTGTTACTAGCGGATACTTGGTATCCTGGGTGGAAAGCATATGTAAATAACAAAGAAGTAGATATTGAAAAATGTGACGGCATATTCCGATGTATTAAACTTGCCGACAAAGAAGGTGAGGTGATATTTGATTATCAACCGGCCAGTTTTTGGCTGGGATTAAAGATCAGCCTGGTCAGCGCCTTACTGACTCTGATAGCACTATTTAGGACACGGAACCATCAGACGAACTGAGGCGTGCCAGGTAAATATTTTCTCTTTGAGGAGACAGAGTTTTGCAAAATTACCAAGCCAGGCAACTGTCCGAGAAGGCATGTCCATATCCTCTTCGATGATGAGAAAAGTTAAGCCTAGAGAATCAGCATCTCTCTTGTTGGCCCAGATTTTATCTACATCCCGAATATATTCTGGCTGACCGGGTAAATATGCCGTCTCGTATGGTTCATAACCGTATTTATGATTACCGTACCACCAGAAGAGATGGTTGTACGGAAAATCGTAAACAGAGGGTAGATAGCTATAGACCTTAAACCCGTTGCCTTCAGCATTTTGGTAAACCCAATCAAGAGCCGCAATCTCGTTTTGCAAATTGCTCCGATCATCCGAAGGTTTCCCGGCCACGTCTCGAGTGTAGTCCCATTGAGACTTAAGGGAGTAATAAATCAACATACCCACAAGCAGGCCAATAAAAACCTTAACAATAATGGCCTTCCTTTCCCAAAGATAATTCAAAAAGCATCCAAAAAACAACACAATTGGAATAGAGAGACCGAGAGTGTACCACTCCTTGAGCTTCTGAGGAAAAAGAAGATAAAACACGGCGGAGAATAAAATGAACCAAAAAGAAAGCGACCAAATTTTGATTTCCTCGAACTTTGATTTTTTAGCGGCGATAAAGATGTATAAAAATAGGGCTAGACTAACAATAAATAAGTAGGGCACATAGTTTGGAGGCAAATGAGTAGAGCGAAGAATTAAGAGTTGAAAATGTTCCCAGCGCTGGATTAACTTTTCTGCAAAAGTTATTTTCTCTCCAAGCATGGTGCCTTGTCCGGAAAATTCTCCCAAGAGAATCTTGGTCATTATAAAACCATGTTTGAATTCGAAAAGTACTTGGGGGAGTAGGGTGAGGCCGAAGCCACTAGTTAGGGGAATCAACCTCTTACGAGATGACGAGAAAAGAAGATAGAGAAAGGCGAAAGGAAAAAACAAAATCCCAAAAGCAGCTTCGATCTGCATGGAAATACCAGAGATGAGACCAAGTATGAACAATTTATATAGATTGCCACGCTTCGCTCGCAATGACATGGAAAGAGGTTGGTACTTGGGAGGGGACAAAGCCCAGATGAGAGTCGCAAAATATAGGGTGGTGAAAAAAACCATTGAATTGGCGTTCCAGAAATATCTGGCGGTGTTAAAGCCTGTGGGCATTAAAAGTAATATGACAGAGACAATGAGAGCGAGTGAGGAGTGATTCTTCTTTAAGACATACCATAAAACGGTTACCGAAAGCTGATACCAGAGAATCTGCCAATAAACAAGGAATGAGGGATCTCCCCCTCCGGCAACAAAAGGAATTAGATTGAAATAATACCAGAATGGTCCCAGAAGGACACCATTGATACTGGTAGTGGGTCCAACTAGGCGAGGGGTGTGAGTGACGACCATGTGGCGCATATCGACCATGTCTCGTCCCTGATCGGTAGTAAAGGGAAAATTATTGTAAGACACCTCCATGATTTTTAATACGGAGCTGGACAACAAAATGACCAGAAAAATAATCAAGGAGATGTTTTTCTTCAAAAGACTGAGCATCTTTTATAACAATAATTTTATTTTTTCAAAAAAGTTACCCGTCGAAAAAAATTGAGAGCGATCAATGGCTGCCTTGGACATTTCCATAAGAGCCTTTGGATTTTTAATTAACTCGATTGTTTTTTGGGCTATTTCGGCGTTATCCTCACATAAATAGCCAGTTCCAGCAGTAATGATTTCTTTTTGGCCTCCTTTATTGATGACGACGGGAACACAACCGGAAGCCATAGCCTCTACCGTAGTCATGCCAAAATGCTCAACCTTTTCCGGGTCTGTTTGCTCGTTGATTCCAAAACCAGCGGCGTGCCAAAAGAACTTGGCTTGGGAATTGAGTTTCTTTAATTCATTAAATTCCGGATTGATTATAAACTCTACAGCCAACCCTTTGACGGAAGTCCTAAGTTTCTGGGTGAGAATCTCGTCCCCTTTTAGGCCACCTGCCAAGACAAGCTTGTAGCCTTTTACCTGTTTCGAAAGAGCCCTAAAAGCTTCAACCAACACATCCTGTCTTTTGCTGTGAGAGGGTGAATCAAACCTGGCAACTGAAAGAATAATGTTTTCTTTTTTGCCCGGTATAAATCCGTTGGTATCTATCGGTGGGTATAAAACAAAGCCTTTATCCTTCTGCAAATTTTTCTCAAGGACGTTTCTGGTGAAATTGGAATTGTAAACAAACTTTTTGATGAAGACTGTCTTCAGATTGTTGATAGTAGAGTTACCGCCCAACCTCTTGAAGGGAACTTGGAGATGAATCAGATTGTTTTTTGAGAATAAGAAAGGCAAGCTGCCGTCACTGACCCAGAAAATTAGATCGTAGTCTTTGGTGAATTTTAGTCTTTCAGCATAAGCTGTTTTTTGACTGCATAGCCCATAAGCCTCCGAATCAATAGCGACAGGGGATAGGTCCAGACCAAAACGGGTCTGTGCTAGTTCCAGCTCCTTTCTATCCGGCCAAGCCAAGACCACATCATAATTATTTTTGATGAGCCCAAGAGCAAAGGTGAGGACATAGCGCTCCCCTCCTCCGAGGGTGTCCAGATACGGATCAAAGATTAAGGCTTTTTTCATCACAGATATGTATATTCTAATCTAAATGGGAAGTTTCTGTCTGAGCTAGGAGCATTAGCAGATTTATTTTGCCTGTTTTTCCCATTCGGAAAGGATTTGCTTATCAATATCTTTGTATGTCTCCTTTAGGGATGGTTGTCTTTGCATCTCCCAAAGACGTTCGTAAGTCACAAATTTGCTGAACATCTGATAGATAATTTCGATCCAGCCCTCGGTACCATCTTTCCAGAGACCTTGCTTGAGACAGCGATTCCAAAATTCGGTAAACATGATACGAACAAATCTCCAACCAACCATGGGAGGATGACCGGCATTGAGAAGCATGATGGCTTCTGTTTTTGACCAGAGGAGAGTATTAGGAAGTTTTTCGTCAATATTTTTGTGGGAGAGGTGGACCATTTGCTGCCTCAAGTCTCCGACAGTACCATCTATTTTGGGTTGTTCGTGAAGCTTCCCTTCCCAACACTTGAGCGAGGATCTTTTCATAAACCGAAGGACTCGAGAATCACCCCAGTGGTTGAGATGTTTACCTAAGAATACTTCGTAACGGCTAATGGTGTAACCGGAGTGTTTCGGATGATCGATAGTGGCAAGAATTTCCTGGGCGAGTTTGACCGGAATTCTTTCGTCTGAGTCCAGATAAAGAAGCCAGTCCCCTTTGGCGGCTTTGGCACCATCGTTGCGCCACTTGGAAAAACTATTTGTGGTCGTATAAACGATTTTTACGCCATTTTTGCGACAAATATCCAGAGTTGCATCTGTAGAACCAGTATCGACGGCGATAATTTCGTCGGCGAATTGGGAAGATTTGATGGCAGGAATAATCTCATCTTCGACATTGCGCGTAAGGATGATGACTGATAGTTTCATATTATTGTTTGCCCGGCACGGACACTTTATTGTTCCAACTGCCCCAGCCAAAGTTTCGCATAAAGAAGTCTCTCACGGCAATTTTTTGGGCCGGGGTGCCGATAAATAATTTTTTTAAGGCTTCACGGAGCAGAGCAACCTTGGTGCGAGTGGTGGCGTAGGTAGTGCCAAAGAGGAGGCGGTTTCTAGTCAGAAAATAGTCGTTTAATGGTGAGCCAATACCGGAACTTTGGGCGACTTTGTGCCAAAGCTTAATTTGTGGATCGATGACTAGTTTGAGGCCAACTTTCTCGATTCTTTTTCCCAAGTCGGAGTCTTCGAAATAGAGACAGTAACGTTCGTCAAAAAGCCCCACCTGCTCCAGAACTGCCCGTCTGACGATGAAGAGACAGCCGGTAATGAAATCGGTGCTGCGGACCTGGTCATACTGCCCGCGATCAACTTCATCGACACCAAGATGAGTAGCATAAACATTGTCCCAATCGTGTTTACCACCGGCATACCAAATGACTTTCCCCAGATCTGAAGATGAATAGTTTTCTCTAAACTCAAAACCTTTGGCAAAATAGATGAGCCCACCAACCGCGCCCACCTTTTCGTCGGTGATAGGAGAGGAGAGTATGTTTTTCACCAAATCTTTTGGGACTACCGTATCGTTGTTGATGAGTACTGCAATATCAACTTTGTCTTTGAGAGCTCGTCGAAAACCAATATTGTTGCCGGCCGCAAAACCAACATTTCCCGGTGAGTCCAGATAGATAGTGTGGGGGTATTTGGCTAACTTTTTCTTCAGACCAACGGAAAGAGAGTTATCGACGCAGTAAGAAACTATCTCCACACCTTTTGGCAAGATACTTTCCTCTAACTGAGATACAACCACGAGAGTATCCTCGTCACTGTGAAAGTTAACCGTGATAAAGCCAAGTTTCATTGACCTAATTATAGCTTAAGCACGGAGGTATGCTTCTCCTTCGACTAATGATTCTTTGATTAATTGCGGATCTACCCCAAGAGCGATCATGGCAGATTCGTCCGAGGGTAAAACAAGAGCTCGATATCTCCAAAAATTTTCGGAGGTTTCATATTCCGGAGTTCCGAGAGCGAGACTTGGATCACTCGGTTCTCGCTGGGCTCGTGGACCCCAGTAGGCAGTACAAAGTTCAAATTTGTGGTTGTCTCCCTTTAATACGACTGTCATGATACTTGTTCTGATTACTTCCCTACCAATAACAAATCTTGTGTACCACGTCCGTGGTCTGCGTATTGCATAAACGAATAAATCGTCGTCTGTTATGGGAACACAGATAGAACTACCCTCCACCCCATCAATTTTCACTTCAACATGAGCGATGCCATTGCTATCCACCAATAATGAGTCGGAATAAATTTTCCCTAAGGCAAAACCAAGAGCTTCGTGGGTGTCTGGGTGAGTGAAGTAATGTGACTGCGAGGAAATAAAAACCTCTTCTCCTGATCCGAGAAACCCAATTACCTTCTGAGTATCGGTTTCTCCGACGTCGATTGCTTCTTTAATTAACACGTAGTAATTATACCTCTATATCCGTAATAAGACAGTTGGCAGGGATTATTTAAGGAGGCGACGCTGGAGCTTGAGGAAGAAGGCGTCTGTTTTGGTTTTGGAGTTTTGGATCTTGGAGGTAAGGAACCAGTAGCGGAATTCTTTGAATTTTTCCATGAAACCGGTTTGCCAGATGGGGGTAAACACTCTTTCATTGACCGGTTTACTTCCTTCCGCTTGCCAAACTTTTAGATAAATAAGGAGTATAGAGAAAAACTGAAGCAGGGCAACAATCAGTCCATGAAGACCATCCCTGTAACCTTCACCGGCAAAGAAGCGAGACAAAAACTCACCGGTGGGTTTCTTGATTAGATCGGCTGGATCGAATTTGTAGCCGGAGTTAATTAACTCTTTGGACTGCTGATTGGAGTATCGGAGTGCCCTGAGGAAATATTCGTCGATGGTACGATAATGGTGGTGTTCCAGAGCCAGACCCGTTTCTGCCTCCAGATTGACACCTGTGCCGTAAGTGATAGGCACCGAATGAATCTCGTCTTGCCATTCGACAGAACCTTTTTTGAAAAAGCGAACATTGTAGTCCGGCCACCAACGGGAGTGCTGCAGCCAATGTCCGAAGAGTAAGTTCTTCCTGGAAATGCGGACAAAATCAATTTCGTTTTGGTCGGCAATTTCAATTAATTTGGCGGCTAATGTTCTGGGCACGCGCTCGTCAGCGTCCACAATCAAGATCCACTCCCCAAGAGCCTTCTTGATGGCAAAATTTCTAGCAGGCTCAACGTATCCAATAGCTTTGTGATCATAAATACGATCTGTAAACTGCTTGGCAATTTCTTTGGTATTGTCCATCGAGTCCATGTCAACAACGACGATCTCGTCACAGAAACTGAGAGACTTCAGGCAATCAAAAATGTTTTCCGATTCGTTTATGGTATTAACAACCGCTGAAATTCTTATCTTGGCCATGGGCTAGTTAAATTTATATATGTTTATTTCCCCTGAGTCAAAGATTTTCTCTAATTTTAGATCAGCTGGATTTAGATTTATCCGTTTGAGCCTAGTTTCGTAAACATATTTAATATTGTTTTTCTCTAAAAATGAGACACCCCAATCCTTATCTTCCGTGTCATAAAAACGTTGGACGTCGCGAGCCCTACCAACATAATCGAAACCGGTAATATCCAAATTTATCGTGTCGGATAAGAACTCTGGTTGCCCAGAGAGTGCTGAAATATAGGCAGTTGAAACATAGGCATAAAGAGGTTTGGGTGCCGATACACGACTAGCCGCCACCTCATCGTAGAGTGGAGACAGAACGATCCCTTTTGGCTCCGCTCGAAGCTTGTCCAGTGCCAATAGTTCGGTATAACTTAATCGTGAGGATGAGAAGTAACCGACGTAGTCCTTGAGGGTCCCGACAGTGGTGGCGATTGCGAGGAAGATGAGAATGATGACAATAAGATATTTAATGAAACCGAGTATGCGGAGATTTACCCCTTCGGGTATCAGCGAGCCCCGGTTCGAGTACAGAAACCCTGCCTGCCGGCAGGCAGGTCGCAATGACGAAATGTATTTGGCGGTGAAAATGCCTAGAAAGAAGAGAGCATAGTACATGAACTGGATGGTGTTCCAGGGATTGATGTTTTGGATAAATAGAAGTGGCAACAATAAACCAAAGGCAATAATCCAGCGGACAATTGTTTCCGAATCAGAATGAGATTTTGACCGACTTATTTCAAATAATCCCAAAAGACGGACTCCAAGATTCCCAACTAAGAATACAGCAAGAGCAAATAAATTGATTAAGCTAAGTTTAGCGAAGTTTCCCAAGGCCTCGTAGGCCTGCCAGGCTTCGACCAGACGAGGCCAGTAGACACGATCAAACGAAGCAAACAGACTGCGGGGGAACCAGAGAGGAGAAAATATAAATGGAGCCGGACCACCCAGCGTGGTAAAAGGAAGGGATATAAGAATACCGATGGCGAGGACGCCTGTAAATAGCTTGTATTTCTTGGTAAACAAAAGGGCTCCGAGTAAAAGGATAAGGGCGTAGACTTTGGTCTGAGCCAGGAGGCCACCGAGTATTACCGCAAGGATGGAGTGAGACCTGGCCGTAGGTACACGGCATCTTCGACCTGCCGACAGGCAGGTTGCCAAGTTTTTTCGCAATGACGGTTTGGACTGGATTGCCGCGTCGGTCGCCTCAGGCGACCTCCTCGCAATGACAACAAGAAAGAGAAGGAGGAGAATGATCGAGAGGGCGTAGGGAGGATTCAAAAAGATGGAGACTGATTGGTTCGACCAGAAAGCCGATTCCCCGGTAAATAAGTCCTGACCCATCAGTATTTTGGGGATGAATCCGAAGGAACCGGCGAGAAAAACTAACAAAATGGACAGTAGTCTCTCCGATCGGGAGTAATGCCAAGTTTTAAGAAGTTTGTCTAATAACAAAACGATGGCGATACCGGCCAGAATAGGAAAGACGCGGAAATAGAAGTCTAAGGTAGAGAGACCGGAAAGTTTGACCACAAGTCCGGAGATAAAATCAAAGAGGAAGTGATAGTTGGCTATTTTCTCACCTGCTATCTGAGGATGGGAAAAACTAAAAGAATTGGAGGAAAATTTTTCGATTAAAGACAAATGAAAAAGGGCGTCATGGCCATTGGGACCCCAGAAACCCATACCAAAAGGATAAAGGAGACCGCTGCGAAAAACCGTTAGACTGGTGAGGAGAGCAACTATGACTCCTAGTATTATGGTGGAGTGAGACCTGCCTGCCGGCAGGCAGGTTGCAAAGTTTTTTCGCAATGACGATAAACGTGATTTTTTATTCTTCTGAATAATTAGGGTGATGGTTATTAAGCCGAGAAGCCAGAAGGGCCAAGTGGAATGAGAGGCGTTTTTGAATGGGATGTATGGAGTTATTTTCCAGATAACTCTGGCATTGGATACAAGGAGTTTTATGTCTTTGGAAACAACTACCGGTGCGGTAAAATTGGAGAAGACTATTTTGTCAGGCTGAAGAGTAAGTAACTTTCCGTCCTGCCATAGTGAAGTTTGCCAGTAGTCCCACTGCTTGGAACGGACAAGATCGGCTTTTTGTAAATCTATATCAAGAACTACTTCCTTACCGGGAAATTTTACCGAATCAATCACCGCCGGAATTTCGTGGAAAAGACCAAGATCCTGATTGGGGGTAGTAAGGTAATCTTCGTAAATTTCTCGATTGAAAACTCTGAAATCGATAATATAGGTTTTGCCGTTTTCCGACTTGAGACCAAGACGGTAGAAGGGACTCTGGTACCAAAAAACCTTACCGGAATTGACCTCGGTGAGGTCTCCGGTCTGATAAAAATAGGAAGGAGAACTTTCGGGATAACGGGCTTTGAACCAATCTCCAAAGTCCGAAAGTGAGATGGGGTGAAGATTAAATTTGTCGTGATTGACCTTTAGAGCTCTGTAAACGTTGTTAATTTCATTTTTGTAGAGAGTCAGATCGTAATCATTCTCTAAGCCAATATTTACGTAGGTAAACTCGTTGACTCCTTTTTGATTGTACATAGCGAGCAACTTTTCAAAATACTTTGTGTCTTGACCCAACGCCAAATAATCGTTTACCTGAACCGAATGGAGAGAAGCGTTATTGGATCCGTAAAAATTAAACAGGTCTCGTTGAGCCCAGCGAACCATGGCCAAATTGATACGATTTCCGAAACTGTAGGCTGGTATTAATGAATTGTTTTTATCGGGAAAATAGGGGCTACCGAGATATCCACCCCACAAACGATAACTATCGGTGTTGTATTGATCGTCGCAGTTCATGGCCGTCAAGACTGAATACTTGGACTGAAGATACTGCAAACTATAACTATCCAAATGCCATGCAGATACCGACTTGGGGTAAAAACCAAAACTAACAAAAAAGGCTGACATATAGGTATCTATCAGCTTCTTTCTGTCCTCAATCGAGTACCCGGAAAGAAAAATACGATTGGCATTAAAAAGAGAGATTCCTCCAGGATAAATTACGTTGGCTGCTTCCGTTAATCTGGGGGTGATTTCCAAAAAAGATCCTAAAGACTGATTCTTGTCTGTTTCTATTAGACCGCTGAAGAACGCTGATATGGTGGCATCTTTTACGGCGTCGTAGCGAAGAAGCCAGGTGAGCGGAAGTGCCGATGAAGTGGACTCTTGATATTGATACAAAGGTAGAGCTAAAGGAGTCTGTTTGGGATTCCCCCAACCTTCCGGCCCTCTGACCGGATTGGCAAAAGAAACATAAGTTTCCGCCTTGAAAGCCTGCGCCTTTCCGGAAAAGCAGAAGAGGAGTAAAAAGAAAATGATAAAGATTTTTCTAAACATGTTTTATCTTAAAGTAACTAAGAGTATCCAGGAAAAACAATTTTCCTTCAAGAATTAATATAGCCAGGAAGTAAATAGCGATAGAAATAATGATTATTAGTGCCAGGGAAAGGAAAGAGAAAATTGAACCGACAGAGAGATACAACCAAAAACTCATGGGTAATAACGCCAAAATCGGGGTTTTGATAATATTGAAAAAATTAAAATCAACGTGTTTTTTGGCAAGTAATATGGTAACCAAGGAAGACGTGGCAATAATACCGGTAGCATAGGCAACGCCCAAGTAACCAAATTTAATCGCCATGAAGGGCATAGTTAACCAGGTTAGACCGGTCCACATTAGCATGAGTTTAAAAGTTGATTTAATATGTCCGGTGGCATTGAGAAGGTTGGTAAGACTAGTACTGATACTGGCCCAGGCCGAGTTATAAAGGTAAATATATAAAGGGATGATGGCAGGAAGCCATTTGACATAACGCGGAATCAAATGTGTCACGGGTAGTGCCAAAAAGCCCATACCGACAAGGATGGGAAAAGCTAGCAAACACATATATTTCAGACTAACTTCAACAGCTTTGGCCAATCTCACTTTGTCGTGCTGTAATCTGGCGAAGGTGGGGAAGGCTACTTTGGTGAGATTATCCATCACAATCCTAAGAGGTAAACCTGCCCAGCGCGAAGCCCACCCGATGTAACCGAGTCCTTGAGTACCAATGATGCGGGTAAGAATAATGGTCATGCCATCATCTTTGAGAACGGCCAAGAAAGTATTAACTTGATAAGGTAAACCGAAGCGCAGTAGATGCGAGAGCGAAGACCGGCTAATACCAAACGATGGTCGCCAAGGATAAACAAGATACATGGCGATAAGCCCAACCACTCCCCGACCGAGAACTGCCAGAGTAAAGGAGGTGACCCCGAGTCCTCTCCAAGCACAAAAGACGGCAATAGCGTTGAAGGTAAGTGTTTCCAATACTTGTGGAAGAATCAACTTACTGAACTTGATTTCTCTTTCCAGCATGATCGAAGGAATTGTCTTTAGCGAGCTAAGGAAAAGTGAAATACCCATAGCATACAGGAGATACATGCCGGTCTGATCGATCCGGTATTGGGTACGGATTAATGGAGAAAGAATAAAAAGAATGACAAGAAGTGAGATGACCAATATCTGTTGGACGGTAAAAGTGGTCGATAGATCTTCCTTGGTAATCCCCTCTTTCTTTTGAATGAGGGCTGCAGCCAAACCAACATCCGAGAAATAGGCAAGGAAGTTAACGACTGAAGAAACCAGATAGAAAACACCATAAGTATTGGGGTCCAGGAAAATGGTGAGAGCTAAGGTGGCGACAAAAGAAATAATTTGAATGATGAAAGTCCGGGAAATAAGAGCCATGACTCCAGAGACGGAACGTCGTTTGACTTCTTGAACTTCCAATGTGGATGGAGCGTCAGGAGGGGCGTTTTCGATCATCGGAAATTAATTTTATTAATATTAGAGTAGAGAATAAGGTAAGTAAATCGGACAAGAGTCGAACCGTGGTGTAGCCAATCTTCGACCATACACTGTGGACCCCTTGATTGACGGTGACAACCACTCTCCCAAGATCGGGGTCGATCTCGGTAAAGACTTTTTTACCATCAATTTTGGTCGTTAGACCAGGGAAAGTATAAAGAGGTAACATAACTTTGGCAGAAGGAGAAGAAACATGGACGTCAAAACTCATCCAGTTGGATCCCGCTTTGAAATTTAATATTCCGCCTTGTCCTTCCAAATATTGAGGAATAGTAAAGGCGGGTCCACCCGGTGGTTTGGGGGCTGAGCGGGGAAGATAGTCAAAAATACCGCCCGTGACCTGATTCTCCCAAGAGAGACCTGACATTTTTTCCTGAATGGTTACTCTGACATGCCTTTCGAATCGGAAGAAGGGTGCATTCAGCAAAATGGTACTTAAAATTAAGACAGAAAACAGAATCGGTTTTAAAATCTTGGGAATCGCTATGGTAACAAGATAACCGGTGGCAAAGGAAAAATAGAAAACTATCAAAGCAACCAAACGCCATGGAAACTGCGCAAACTGAAGAATACTAAGTCTTTCCCAAATAAAGTTTGAGCGGCTGTGGGTGAGAAAAGCGTACAAAAACCCAAAAGCTACGACCATTAGAATCATCATCGAAGTGTACTTTTGTTTTTTTAATCTAAAGGTGGCCATGATAGCGGCCAGCAGCGCGCCGAGCCACTGGACATGACCGATAGAAAAAGACATCCCGTCCTCCGGACCCCAGGTGGAACCGCCATAGCCCCAAAAACGAGATAGAAATAATTGTTTAATATCAGCAAAGTGAGCTAGATAGTTAAAATAACCGATAGTCATGGAATCGACATGGACGAATTTTTGTTCTAAGACCACTGGGATAAAGAAAAAGGCCGAGAGCCCAATTCCTAGAAGACCGGCCAGAAAAAGATTTTTGATTGCTGTAAATTTTCCGGTTTTCCACATCCAAAAAATAGCCCAGATGATGGCTGTTGGAGCAAAAACTAAAGTCATCACATTGTGGGAGGTAAGCTGTAACATTAAGGCGATACTAAGCAGAATAAAATCTGTTTTGGATTTTTCTTTGGTGATTAGCCGATAAATATAGAGAAGGACGAAGGGGAACCAGATCATGCCCCACCCCTCATTCATGGCGCCACGAACGTAAATATCGACCGAATGATAAGGAGAGTAAACATAGATAACACCTGCCAAGATACCTCCCCATCTACCAAAGAACTCCTTTGCCAAGAGATACATCCCTAGGCCAGAAAGCAAAAAGGCAAGAGCAAACATGACCTTGACGGGCAAGAAATAACCGGCTCCCAAAAGAACCATCAGCTCCATGGGGTAGTAAGGCATGGGCGGATAAAACTCCATCAAGGGATAGCCATAGCCATAACCGGCGTCAGGAACCCAACGGCAAGGAATCTGACCGTCGAGGATACATTTGTGAACTTCATAAAGTCGGAACACTTGAAGGTCGTCATGCATGGGAAAAAACCCCGGCTTAAAAATATCGGCAACGGCCGGCAGTAACAATAAGAGCAGGAATAACTCCAAACGGAAGTGCCAAAACAGTTTGGCGAAAGAGGATATCGATTGGAGAAAGTAACGCATGTGGCTTAATTATATACGGAGCAGAACAGGTTTATTTCAGGCGGAAGAATTGGAGGGATTCGCGGGTGCCGTCCGACCGGACCATCTTGGGATACTCCTTAATTAACTCGAGTTTGGATAAGTCGCCTGCAGAAAGGTGATTCCGGGATTTGTTTATAACCAAGAAGCGCAGATTGTCACTAGAGGTGTTCAGAAGACCGGAAGGGATTTCCGAAACATAGTAAGTAGAACCAACAATGGTAATGTTTGTATTGCCTTCGGTATAGATCTGCAAACCGTCCGGTAGAGTACCAAAAAATCCTTCGGTAAAAACGACTACCTGCCTGCCGGCAGGCAGGCCTGCCTGTCCGTTTGGCAGGTTTCTTTCCTGCTCTAACAAGTACCGAGCCACTTCCTTTTGACCGTAGCCGGCAGTCCACTCCTCGAAGTAGCCATTGCGCATGTCAAACGGCATGGGTGCAATGGTAGGGTTGAATAAATAAACAAGGGAAATGAGAAGTGGTACGGAAAGAAAGAGAGTGATCGATAATTTGATCAGAAGTCCCTTGCGGCTAAAAAGCCAATGAAGTCCCAAACCAGCCAGTGGAATTAAAGGCAAAACGGCGTATAAAATATAGCGGCTGGTATAGACTTTAGCAACGAAGGCCTGGTACAGGAGAGGAGCTAGGGCGACAATAATCAATAATATATATTGACGTCTGACTTTTGAGTTTAGGTAGCCTAGTCCTCCCAACAACAGCACCGTAGGTGAGAGCAATAGGAATAACCAGTTTAAAGTGGTTTCAATATTGCCGATAAAAGGTGCCATGGGATGAGACAAAACCTCTTTGATAGAAAAAACGTAATCTTGGTTCCGAGCACCGATCATCTGAAAACCAACACCCAAACGGAGAATGGCATACATAGCCTGAGAAATAAACAGGGACAGGAGTAAACCCCAAAGAAGTTTCTTTATAAGATCGATGGAGATTTTTTTTTGATCGAGAAAAAATAATATGACGAGCAAGGCCCAAAAATAAAAAATCATAGCCGGGGACTTGGTAAGGAGCCCGCCGCCGATAGCAAACCCCAGGTACATAGCATGTTCATTTTGAAGAGTTTTGGCGAATTTTACGGCAAAGACCAGAGACCAAACTCCAAACATGGCCAGTAAACTGTCTGCCAGCGCCATGCGGTCGAAAAACATGGTGAAAGGAATAATGGCGTAAATGAGAGAAGAAAAAAGAGCAATAAAGGGATCGGAAAAGAGTAATAAGGCCAGTGTTCCTATACCAACCAAGGAACCAAAACCGGCAAAAACGGAGACGAAACGACCGGCAATCAACGGATCAGACACGAGTTTAAGAAAAGGTATAGTGGACCACATAAAGAGAGGTTGTTTGCCATCCGACAGTGGTAAGAAGCGAAGTGTAGGCTCCGCGCGCATTACCTGGGACCAGCGAATATAAATGGCCTCGTCGACAAAGACAGGAACTTGCCCCAAACGATAAAACCGAAAAAATAAAAAGAGAGCCAGGGTAATAATAGCCAAACCGAGTAGCCAAAGAACTTTATTTTTGGTCATATTTTCCGGTGAGATCGTTGATCTTTACTTGGATAATTTGTTTCACCATATCAATTGATTCACCAACAAAACTCTTTTGTTTACTTATGGAAGTGTCTTCGTTTTTCCAAGTTACATCGACTTCTTTAAGTTTGTAGCCGAGCTTTTCCGCTAGGAATAATAGTTCAACATCGAAAGCCGAAACGGTCCACCCCTTACTGACAGCTTTTTTATCTTTGATAACACTAAGCAAGGGAAATATCTTTTTGGCAACATCCAATCTCAGGGCCTTGAAACCACACTGAGTATCGACGACATCGTGGAGTAACAACATACCCCTAAACGAACGAAAAGCCCAGGAAGAAAGCTGGCGTAAGGCTGAGAAGTTGTGGCGCATTTTGCCACGAGAACCAAAAACTACATCGTAGCCCCGGTCAAATGACGGAAGCAGTTTCTCGACTTCCTGAAGAGGGGTGGATTGGTCCATATCGGTAAAGAGAACAATCTCACCCTTGGCGGCTTGAATGGCATTCCAAATACCAGCTGCCTTACCCCCGTGCTTGCCTCTGATCATGCGGAAACCGGGGTGCTTTTTGGTGTAATTTTCAACTATTTTATCTCCGCCATCACTCGACCCGTCGTCGTTGATGATAACTTCCCAAGGATAATGGGCTTTTCGGAGATATGCCGACATCTGTTCCAGGACTCCCCTTTTTAGATTGGCGTGTTCGTTATAGTTACTGATGACGATGGAGAGTTTGGGGGTCATTATTTTTATGGATTCCGGATCGGGTCCGGAATGACAGTGTAGAGGTTTATTTAAAAAGGTTGGCTTGGTAGTATTTTAACTCATTGATCGACTCAACAATGTCTTTTCCTGCCCGATGAGCCTCGAGTTTGGGGTAATCGGGAATACGAGGATACCAACGGTGCATGATCTCTTTAATGGTATTGGTATCGATGATCCGGAAATGTAAATAGTCATAGAGAAGAGGCATATATTCTCCCAGGAACTCGCGGTCGATATAAACCGAGGCACCGGCCAACACTCCGGTTTTGAAAGCACAATGAGCTTTGACAAATTTTAAAGTTTCTTCGTACGCTCGCTTCAAGGTTACCTTGGAAGTGATAATCTCCTCCATCAATCCTGACTCCGAAAAATGCTCCTGGTTCCAGCGCACCATCCCCTTTAAGACCGACTCCGGCTGGTGAATGACCAGATCAGGCCCAATAGCTTTGATATTGAGCTTGGCATCGGTGATAACTGTGGCAATCTCCACAATCTGAGCTCTTTTGACGTCGAGATCGGTGAATTCCAAATCCAACCATACTAACGGACCGTTCGTGTAGTTAGTAATCATTTGGTGTGAACTAAACGATAAATTTTTAAATAATCAATTTGCCACTGGCCAACAACGTGAGATGGTCCAAATTTAGCAATCTGCCACGCAGGATGGCCTTCCGGCTGACAACTGTCTCCATCTTCGCAGATAACAAAGAGCTGATCGACAATTTTTTCCTCTCCCCTGACCAAACCGGTATTTTTATTTTCCAAAAAGTAACGATAAGATTCATCATAATTCTGTTTGGCGATCAGACCGAAATTGAATGGCTGGCTGTTTGATTCTTTAATAATAAGGTCGATGGCCATTTCTGTCCTTTGGAGCTGATGGTTAGGATTATCCTTCACAGGACTAAAAATTATACTATTGGCGAAGAGAAAAACAATTGAGGCGATAGCCATCAGCCGGAAAAGTGTTTTTCGCCTTAGGAGAAACCCAAGGAGAGCCCCCTCCAGTAGATATATGGCCGGATAGATAAAACCCAGGTAATGGATATAAACATGCTGCTTGTAAACACTGAGCCCCAGTATCGCAAACCCGAGCCAAACAAAAACGGTTTTGAGAGAACTTAACCACTTTGATTTGAGATACATCCAAACTGAAAATAAAAGAATTAGAACGGAAACGAGTGGAGCCCAAGTGGTCTGCCGAGCAAGTACTAAGTCCGAGACAGTCATGTAGATAACGGGAAGGAAACGATCCGATCTGACAGGGTTGAGATTGACCGTGGTTTGTCTGTCGGAGAAAAACAGTTTGAAGGCATTGAAGTTCATCCCTTGGTGTCTAAGATCAAATAGCACCAATGGAGACATAAGGATGAAAAAACTCAAAAACGCAAAAAGAGTAAAACGCAAAAAGGTTTTTTTCCGTAAGAAATCCTTTGACTTATTGATTGAAATTAGGGTGAGGATCCAAAACAGACCGAGGACGGGTCCCAAAAGCAAGCCCAAGTAATGCATCTGCAAGGCAAAAGCAAAGAAAACCCCAATAAGAGGAAGCCAGAAATATTTCTTATTTTGCCAAACTTGGTAAATGCCCCAAACACAAAGTAAAGCAAATAGAGGCATGGGGTTTGGGTTCCAGGAAGAGCGTGAATAGATGATGGCTACGGGCGAAACTGCGTAAAGTAGGGCGGCGATCAGACCAGACCACTTGTTGAAGAGTTTCCGGCCGATAAAATAGGTGAGAAAAACGGTGAAAGTGCCGATAAGCGCGTTTAGAACTGCAGGACCAATGGGGTTCATTCGTGAAAGAAAAAGAGCCGGAGCCATCATGTAATAATAAAGCGGGCCGAGATACATGTTCCCGATGCTGGTTTGGGGTCCAATAAAAACAAGATTGCCTTTGGTAATGAGATCTCGCACGATACGGACATCCCGACCCTCGTCACCAAGGAAGGTCATAAACTCACCAATGCGATATAAACGGAGACATAGGGCGAGGAAGATGATTAAGAAAACAGATAAGAACTCAAATTTGTTTTTCTTGATGAATTCCCCTAATGTTTTCATTTGTATAGATTG
The DNA here is from genome assembly GCA_001000865.1 of Candidatus Collierbacteria bacterium GW2011_GWC2_44_18. GTDB lineage: Bacteria > Patescibacteriota > Microgenomatia > UBA1400 > MFAQ01 > UBA10133. The sequence continues at coordinate 22,320 of LCIE01000003.1, forward strand.
CCACGTCGCTTTGCTCCTCGCAATGACGATGGTTTTATTTAAGTTTGTACCAGAGTTTAAAGAGGTCGACAAAACTTTGAATAATTACGTCGAGATTAGCTCCGGTACCCTCTCCTTGTTTGCGTGGGTAATGATTTACTCCTATCTCAACTATCTTGAAGCCGGCTTTTTTGGCTTTTATTAAAAATTCGCTACTGATAAAAGCACCTCTTTCGCTTTGAAGAGGTTCGATCTTCTCCAGAACCTTTTTAGAGATAAGTTTGAAACCACAATCGATGTCTCTGACGTTTAGCCCAAAAAGAAGTCGGACAAGAACTTGCCAAGCAAAGGTATTTAACTTGCGACTGAAAGAGACTTTTCGGCTTAGGTAATAACCTATGACCAGATCGGCATCGGTTCTCTCTTGGATATCTATAAAACGATTAATCTCGGAAAAGTCGAACTGACCGTCCGAATCAATGAAGGAAATCCAAGGATATTTGCAGGCGTAGAGACCGCTTTTGAGAGCTGCACCGTAGCCTCGATTGGGGTAGTGATGGATGACCGAGATGTGTTTATCTTTTTTTTTCCAACGATCGGCGATTTCTCCGGTTTTGTCTTTGGAGCCATCGTTCACAATAATTAGCTCCCAAACGGGCACGTTTTTTTTAAGGTTTTCGACGACGTTTTTTACCGTCTTGTCCAGACTGGCTTCTTCATTGTAGGCCGGCAAAAATACTGATAACTTTTCGATTTGTCGAGACATACTCACAAGTATATACTAGAGGTAGATGAAACGAGCGTATTTATTACTCACCGTTCTATTGTTTTCCCTACTAATCTGGCTGCCTTTTGGCCTGAAAACAAAATTGCCTGGCTGGGATCTGGATTTTACCAAAGGCAACTTTACTCTTTGGCAAAACTATGATGGACCAAACTATCTGATTGTAGAGAAGACTTGGTACAACAAAGAAAAAATTGTGAAAGATTTTTCGGTGACCGAGCCGGCCGAGTATTTCCCGGCACATTTTCCTTTGTACCCGTCGATAATCGCTGTTTTGGATCCCTTCATGAAAGGACCGACAGCCATGCTACTTTCGACCTTACTGGGCTCGTTGCTGTGCTTTGGGATGTTTCACAAGTACCTGGCGGAATTTAAACTCAGTCTCGATCCTTTTTGGCTGTCGCTCGTTTTTATGATCTTGCCTGCCCGCTGGGTAGCTATCCGGGCTATCGGTTCTCCGGAACTATTTTAAAAAAGGCAAATATTTGTTAGCCGGAATTTTCGGAGCTTTGGCACAGATTACAAAAAGTCCGGCCATAATACTGCTCGCCGCTTATGGTATCTACGCTGTAGTCGAATCAGTGAAGGAAAAGAAAATTGTCTGGAAATATTGGCCATTGTTAATCCAGGTAGCGGCGGTGGGTGGCCTATTTTGGTTTTTCAAATTACGAACCGGGGACCTTTGGGCTTATCTCCACAGTGGCGACAACATTCATTTGTTCTGGCCGCCATTTAGTGTGTTTGCACCAAAAGGTCAGATGTGGGTTGGAAATTTTTGGTTGGAGGATGTCATATGGACCTGGATAGTTTTTGGTATTGGGATTATGAAACTTAAAAAGAAGAAGCTGGTGGTCGAGTATTATTTTGCCGGACTATTTTTCCTCTCCACCTTGTTTGTAGCCCACCGGGATATTAGCCGATATATTCTGCCAATTGCACCTTTTGTGCTTATAGGTTGGGATAATCTGATTCAGAAAAAGGAGTTCAAAGTGATCGCCTACCTATTGATCATTCCGATTATGCTTTTTACCTGGAACTTCCTCCTAAACAATACGGCACCAGTGGCCGATTGGGCACCATATCTTTAGAAAAAATTACACACTAAAGACTCCCAAATTAGGTAAACTCGACCAAATTGTGGACTCAGATTCGGACGGAAAAATCCCAGCATGGATGTTCCGAAGGTTCAAGTCGATCAGTTTCAAGTCACCGTCAAGATTGGGCGCGTCAACCTCTTTTCCAACGTACCACCTCCACAGGGGCGGGACGTCATCCCTAATTCCCTGATCTGCAACTCTTGACCAGCAAATTTCATCCATAGAAAGGCTACTAAGTAGAATTATGGACCTATTTGTGACCAGACTCCTCATTGCAGGGTGACTATCAAGAGGCGCAAAGGTCCATGAAGCTAGAGGTGAACCTTTTGCGGGCCATGCCTTATGACTCTCTACGTCATGTAAGGTTAAATTGGCCAAGCCAGGTTGGTTGTTTATCTGAAATTCTGTTCCAGAAGCCAAAACCTCAGCCGCCAAATTACTCATTTCCACTTGCTCTTTGGCATCAGTAAAAGACAATATTCTTGTGATAGGGATTCTTCCTTTGTTTAATTCTTCTATACCTCGGTGTTGAATGTGACGTATAAGCCTATCCAATTCAGGAGCTCTTGGTAAAATCAGATCTTTTTGTTCCAACAAAAAGGGGTCTAGGTTTACTATGTTAGCAATTGACATGGGGTCTCTTTTCCAATCAGTCAGATCTCTTTTTAGTGCGACTAGTCCGTTATCTGCGACAATGGTAAAAAGATCATCTAAATGTTTTTGACCAGAACCGACCTGCACCCAGGCTTTCAGAAGTTCTAGCCATTCGTAATCCTTGACTGTCTTAGAGTTTATTGGCGTACTTTCAACCCAACAAAAGACGTTTCTTACAACTTGGTTTTCTTCTCCAGGAAATAATCTCAACAAAACTTGATCTTGAGAATTAAGAATGTTGCCGAATCCAGTGTTCCTGATCTTCCTTCGAATAAATTCTACACTCAAACCAGATTCTGAAGCCAAAAAATGATGGATATTGTCTGAAATGGCCTCTGTTCTTGATGAATGGTCGGTAGGAAATTCCAAAATTTGCTTTGTCTCCACGATGCAATTTTACATTAACTTAAACTGTTGGTGATTACGATAAATCTAATTCAACTCCATTTTTTTGGCATTTAATTGTTGTCACCCTCGCGTATGCGGGGATGACATTGAATAGAAACGGAATGCTTTGGTTCGGATTTCCGAAACCCTGCCTGCCGGCAGGCAGGTCGCAATGACGAGAGAGGAGGCGTGGGATAGCTTTGGTTCGGAGTACCGAAACGCGCAATGACGAATAGTCTATTTCTTTTTCCAGATAATGACGTTGTAGATAAACCAGTTGAGTGGAACGGTGATGAAGAAAACTCCGATAATCAAGAAAAGAAAGCGGTATTGATCGCCGAAGATCTGAGTCCCCAAACCAATAACCAGACTAGGAAGAATGATACCCGAGACAACGGAACTGAGATTGAAAGTGGTGAACTTTCTGACTATCTTGGAGCCCCAAACTAATTTTTCGTTCTTGAAAGTCCAAAGATTATTGAAAATAAAGTTACTGATGATGGAGATTTCGGCCGCGAGAGCGTTGGCGATGGTGTTTCTGACACCCACCACGTTGATTAGATTACTCAAAAGTTTGACAAAAATATCCAAACCGACTTTGTTAATAACAAAACCAAAGAGACCAATGGTCCCAAACTTGAGAAATTTTTGAGTGGTAGGATCGTTCCATCTTAAAAGAGTCACCACTCTAAAAACTTCAAGGGCGGTTTGTGGTTCGATCTTAGATTCACCGGCTGCACGCAGTCCAAATACCAAGGGGATTTCTTTGACCTTGGCACCAAGCATGACGGTATTGTAGAGAAATTCCAGTTTGTAGCCAAAGCTACGGGAATAAAGATGGTCCATATCCATCGTATCTATAAAACCTTTGACGCGAGTGGCTTTGAAGCCACCGGTGGGATCGGTGATCCTGAAAAAATTCTTGGTCGGGAAAAAGAGGACAAACCGGGCCACCAGACTGCCGACTTCGCTCAAAAAAACTCTTTTAAAACCCCATCCTTTTGGGTTACTACCACCTTTGATCTTCCGACTGCCCATGACATAGTCATAACCATCGGCGATTTCTTTGAGGAAAATGGGTATTAACTTCGGAGAGTGTTGGAAGTCGCCATCCATTTCAAAAACCACATCCGCATGGAGCTGTGACATGGCATAACGGAAGCCACGAACATAGGCAGCTCCGATACCCGCCTTTTTAACACTGAGGGAAAGAAAAAGATCTTTATACTTCTTCTGTTTTGTTTGGACTACTTTATAAGTGCCGTCCGGAGAGGTGTCGTCTACTACCAAAACTTTACAATCCCAATCTTTGATATGGGGAAAAGTAACGGTAAAAAGATGATCTAGCATCTTTCCGATAGAATCGGCTTCGTTGTAAGTAGGAATGACTACCACAGCAATGGGAAGTTTGTTCATATATGTTAGTGTTGACACTGACCTCCACAACAACCTTCTTCCCCATCTTGACTACGGCCATTTCCGCCATGATGACAGGTGCGATCGTGAGATTCAGTCAAAATTTCTTCTGCCTTGCCGTCGACATACCAGTAGAGCTTGTTGTCATCCTCCTGAAGGACCTTTTTATGAGAGCCATCGCAATAGGGCTGATTGTCCGAGAGTCCGCACATACAAATATGTTTATCCCCTATGACTATCGGGCCCTTGGCAGTTTTCTTTACTAATCTTGGCATGTAGCTATTATATCGCTCAAGAACTCTAGAACTCAAGGAATTACGACTTTCGCACTTTCGTCATCGCGCCCAGGTCGCCAATGACGATATAATTAGAGTATGAAGATAGACATTTTGACCATATTTCCGGAGATGTTTGAGGGTGTTTTTAAAACCTCGATAATCGGCAGGGCGGTAGGATCCGAGACGGTACAAATCAATGTCCGAAATTTACGAGATTGGAGTGATGACAACTATAAGAGTGTGGATGATCGACCATTTGGCGGAGGGGCAGGCATGGTAATGAGAGTGGATGTGGTGGAGAGAGCAGTACAAGAACTCAAGAACTCAAGGAATCAAGGAATCAAGACAGATAAAGGACAAGTTAAAACTAGGGTGATTTTGATGGATACAAAAGGAAAGATGTATGACCAAAAAGTAGCGGAAAGACTGAAATCAGAAGAGCATTTAATATTTATTGCTCCGCATTTTGAGGGTATAGATCATCGGGTCCACGAACATCTGGCAGATGAAATTTATAGTATTGGTCCATACGTACTGAGTGGAGGGGAATTGCCCGTGATGGTAGTAGTAGACAGTATTTGCCGACTGATGCCCGGAGTACTAGGGAACCCCGAATCTCTTAAAGAAGAATCTTACAGTGAAGAAATGCAGATGGAATATCCCCAATACACTAGACCGGCAGAATATAACGGCTGGAAGGTGCCCGATATCTTACTTTCGGGAGACCACAAAAAAATCGCTGAGTGGAGAAAGAGAAAGTAGATCAAATGTCACTGTAGTGAGAGGGTCTATCTAATTCGCTAATAAATCTTAGAGCTTCTTCAACCGAGCCAGCCTGTCCAGACTCAAACTGCTCATAAACTCTTTGCGCTAATTCTGGTCTCAATTTGTCTTTTTGAATAAGGCTTTGGAGAAAACTTTCTTTTTGAGACTTAGACATATTATTGAATCTAGCTCTTTGTTTTTCCTCATTTATTTCTTGGAATGTAAGTTCGTGCATTTTATTGATTTGGCAGGCCAAAGGGAACGAGGTAGATTATAGTATCGGTGGCCGGAATTGTAACCAGATCTCTGATCTTGGCCTCATCAAAGCCGGAGATGGTGACCAGGCCCAACTTGAGACTTTCGGCTTGGAGGTAAAGATTTTCCCCGACATGACCAGCTTCGAGATAGACTTCTTTATCATGAGGGATACCCCCATACGACTCGGCCATCTTGTCCATATTGCCGGTGATCACTATAATGGCTGGGGCATTCTTGAACGAGCTTTCCTTCATGGCCTCGAAGATGGCTTGTTGTAGTTCGACTTCTTTTATTGGTTTTAGCTGATGCACTGGAGTTCTATCTCCCGGAACATATTGATATTCACCTGCTTCCAAACCTGCCACTTTGCTAGCGATTAAAAATAGAGATAGGGGGTAGGTAGATTTGGCCGAGGGAGCACTACGGCCGCCCCAATCGGCAGTAACTCCCTGTCCGGCCCAGAGCATTTGCGAGACCTGTTTGAGAGTTAATTCTTTATCGAAGAAATCTCTCCTGGTGCGTCTCGCCTTCAAAACCACTTCGATGGAATTACCGCTTCTGAAATCAGGTGCTGGTAATCCGACATTCTCTGATGGCAGAAGATTAGTTGTGACCACCGGTTGATTTTGAGTTTGATTCGTAGATGATGTACGACGCGTCATTAGGACAACCATGAAGGCAGAAAATACCACCAAAGCCGTAAGCGCCGGAATAATCCAGCGCTTAACTTGGGGGTCTATTTTCTTTAGAGGTGTTTGTTTGGCAGTTTTTTTCACAGCTCTTTAGATAAAGGGGACGATCTTGGCGGCCTTGCGAATACCGGTAAACCATTCTTGAGTTTTGGAATAGACTTCTTGCTGATAAAGAGTGTCCTTGATGCTAGTGGAGACATCTTCAAATTTTTTGTCAGTAAATTGAGTCTTGTTGTCGTCAAAGTATTTCTTTATTTGGTCCTCAGTTATCTCGATTTTGTAATTTTTTTCGATAATCTTTTTTAGACTTAGACTTTGCCTGATGGAGTCTTTGGCTTTGTCTTCGGTTAATCCGTATTGAGTCAAAGCTGCTTTGAAGGCCTCTTCACCACCGTATTCTTTGATGATCTTGGCGGTTTCGTCAGATACCTCTTTATCGGAGATCACGATATTGTTTTTCTTTAACTCCGACTCCAAGAGCCGTTGATTTACTATTTCGTCGAACGTTTGTTTGCCGTATTTTTCGGCCATTTTTTGATTGAGTTCCCAGCGTAAAATTGGTGAAGAATTCACCGTCCCGGCCAGGAAGTGACCCCGATATTTTTGAGCCAGTAAGTAGAGGACGGTCCCCAAAGCAACGATCAGAACAAGTTTGACCGCAAACCCAAAGGGCGGGCGCTTGACTTCTTTTAATTCCGGAAGTGATTCTTGTGAGGAATCGACGCGGAGTTTTTTGATAACTTTCACCGATTTTTTGATCTTTGTTTTTATTTCTGCCATTTCAGATTTATCTTTATTAATTGTTTTGGGTGACATTGATTTTGCCATAGTTTATATATTATCACTTTCAAGATCGATTGCGTTATCGAACGGAGGGATTACAGGATCCGGAAGATCGGTACTGAAGTTTTGGATATTTTGTCTGATCCACTCATAATCTGATTTGACAGTTTTTCTGGTAGTGGGGACGGGGGTACCGAGATCCGGAGGCAAAAAGACAGGAGGTTTACTTCTCTGAAAGATTGCTTTACCAACAGCTAAAGCAATCAAAAGAACTACCAAGACCAGACCACTGACCAAAAACCATTTGAAGCGGGTGATCCAAGCTTTGATCGGCACCAAATATGCTCCGGTTTTAATATCATTCAGAAGCTTGACCGCTTCCGGGTTGGTGATTTCAAATTTGAGGTTGGACATAGTTTATATCGATATCAATAAGACGGTCTATCCAGTCTAGCTGTAACTCGCGGATTTCTACCAATTTCTCCACCCTTGAAGTAAAGAAAATCTCGTTCACAGATTCGGCAACCGCGTCTGCCAGATTAAGATTATTAGCCAAAAGATCAATTTTACCATCGATAATTTTAGAGGAATCTTTGAGCTCTTGAATTCGAGCGGCCAAACCAGATGGAATAGGGGTAGGAAGCTTGAGAATAATAGCATCCAAGGCGATTGAAGAATCCGTTTGAATTCTTACGAGAGCGGCGACTTTGTTTGCCACGATACCAAATTTAACGATGCTGTCATTCTCCGATATAGTAGCTAGATTACTTTGGGTGAACTTATTTAGATCTTCTTGGGTGATTATGCTCTGGGATTTTTTTGCCTGGGCGAGAAAATATTGCCGAGCTGTATCTAGCGAAGTAATGACCGGTTTGATAGGGTTGTAGTCTATATTGTAACTTGCTATACGATCCATCAAATACCAATTTAACGAAGCCTTGGCAAGATCTCTCGCCAATATTGTTTGCTTGGCCGAAAGCATGGCTTTTTGCTGATTGTCTAAGCTCGAGGTGTTGAGATAATCGCGCTTCAGGATGACGAATTCGGAATATCCAGTACGATATTGACCGTACTGATAGTCATAATCCGACTTGGCATCGGCCAATACAAATGGTGAAGTAATAGAGGCGATGACCAATAATATGATTGCAATTGGAAAAAAAAGGTGACATTTCATCTACCTAATAGTATACCCGATTACTGACCGTTACAGTAATCCTATGGCCAATACACATCCTAAAACACCAAAAAGCACGTATTCCAATATCACTTTTTGATGGATGGTCTTCTCTCTCCAATGATGAAAAATTCCCCAGATAACATAAACCAAAGAGACGTAGATAGCCGTAATCATCTGATAAGTTTTATTTCCGTTAAGAATGAGTGTCAAGAGTATGGCTGTAGAAACTAGCAAACTGAGAGCCAGATAGTCGATTATTTTTCCTATTGGCTTTTTCATAAGATGATTCCTTGTCTCGTGATAATAAGAATAGCAGCCATCCCAATAAAATAAGTCAGATGGGCCCAAGTGTCTCCGGATATGCGGATAATATTGTATCTAAGGACAAAGATCCAGTCCAAACTGAGGGCGAAGAGAACTATGACGGCAAAGGCGAGAGACCAGGATCTTTTCAGATCCAAAGGAGAAAGACCTGATGTGGGTATGAGCTTCTCCCCGATCGTGTCAGCGGCAACGGCTCCTTTTGTAACTATCTTGGCAGCTTTCTCCTGAGCCAAGACTGGTTTGGCCTCAACTCGGTCTGAGGCGATGTTGGAAACGGAAGTTTGTGGAGAGCCAAACATTTGAACAACGATAGTGGTTTCTACACCGTTGAGGTATCCGTCCATGACAGCTATGCCTATGTCTTGGTAACGTTTGTCAAGGAGATTTTGGCGATGGGTAGGAGAGGCCAGCCAGGCTTTGACAATATCAGAAGGATTGCCAAAATCCCGGGCCAAGTTTTCGCCGGCGTGCTGATATTTATAGCCGGCGGTAGTAATGAAAGACCACGGTTCGGTACCAGAGGGAGAAACATGAGCCCAATAATTATGGGCAAACATATCGGCGGCTTTGGCCTGTGCCGCTAGAGACAGTTCCTGATTTTGCTTCACGATGGTGAGCCCAGCATTGAGTCGTTCGTTGTTTGTGAGCTCTATCACTCTGGACGGATCAATTTGAGAAGCATAACCAAGAACTCCCGGTAGAAGACCAATGGTAATATCCACAATAGAACGGCCCATGATAAACAAGCCGATTAAAATCACTATCGACCTTGGCCAGAGAATTTTGGCTTTGTGATTGTTATGTGGATGAGGAAAGAAAAGGGTGAGGGCAGGATGTGCCATAACTAAATCATTATGGCACAGGATGATTTCTTTGAATATAGCTAGCTTTGTTGACGAGTGGCCAGTATAAGGACTCTCATGACTGAAGTCCCTGGTGGCCAAGTGGTCATGAGAGTAAGGGATTCTTCTGTGGTGTTATCGGAAATAAATTCGACGGTACTTCTCGGGACAATTTTCTTTTCCTGGACCAGATACACGTAGGTATTATTTTCGTAATAAAGGCGTATTTCGTCTCCTTTTTCCAACTTACTCAGGAGATAAAAAACCGAATTATATTTTGAGGCTTTAAACAAATTCTCGGAGGAATGTGAAAATAGAAAAATATTACCCTTCTGACCTGGTATGGCGGAGCCATCAACGTGGGAAATACCGCCAACCAAGGCTTTTTGGTAAACATTCTCGTCGTAAGGATTGACGTTTTTTATAACATGCGCGTTGGCGCCAATTTTATCGATAATGATCCCGAAATCCATGTCAACGGGAGTGGTACTTTTTAAAGTTGATTTTGTAAATGTATCAACCCTAGTAACGTTGTAGTTGATCTCCTGCTGGATCACGGGAATAAAGGTCCGACCAAGATTCATGATGACAATCAGAAGTAAACTAATTCCTAAAAGCTTATTCATCTGCTTCATTATGGCATAGGACTATCCCTTTTTGAATAAGCCACGCACCACGAAATATAGAGGAATAAATAGTAGAAGCCATAAGTAGTTCTTATTACCGGTATCATTTTCACTCTTGTCGGCCAATACTTGACCGGTGGGGGTAAGGCTGGGAGTAGCAGATATCTGAGCAACAAGGGAGGTTTGATCTGTTTCTTCGGTGGTGGCTCCTAAGACACCCGGCTCAAAACCTGCTGGAGGCTCGGCTACAAAACCGCCGGAGGGGGATGAGGACAGTTCGTTGGAAAAGTCACCCGGTGCACAGCCATTACCGGCGCGGACTCGGAAATAATAAGTGGTTCCTCCGGATAGTCCATTGATAGTGTAGCTTGTAGTACCGGCAGGACCGACATTGGGGTTGCCGTACTGTTGTGAACCAGACTTGGTGCCATAGGTCACTAAATAGTAAGAGGTTGGGTTGGAGGCTGTAGACCAATTTAAGGTGACGGAGTTAATCCCGGCGACGACGGACAGTAAGATCGGAGCAGATCCTGGCTTGGTATCGTTACAGACGGGGGTTTTACCGGCCAACCCATCCGAAAGACCATCTCCTCCACCACCACTGTTGCTATTGTTTGTTGTTTGGGTATAACTGGCAAACTTTGTAAAGTGTTTGGTCCAAATGACTAAATCTAGACCGACATCAATCTTACATTCTCCATCAGCAACTAATGCATCTCCCGCCTCTTGAGTATCGGCAGTACAAATACTGGTAATTTCTGTAAAATCCGTTCCCGGTCTGGAATAACCCACTTTTTTGCCTGCTTGATTTGGTAGTAAAATTCTAACCGCTTCATCAAAAGTAAGTTTATCAGCAGCATACCCTATTTCTATAGCCTCACCTAAGGTTGAACCCGATGGCAGTGTTACTGTTGTAATAGTTGGGGCTGCGATTACTCCATCCCAACCAGTAGGACCAGTTACTTTGGTTGCTGGAATTTGCACATCAGCATTATCGGAGTTTATTGTAATTTTTGGTATGTCTCCGTCACCATCATCATAAATGAATGAACTAACATCTATTTTTGCTTCCGTATCTCCATCAACAGTGACAGTAACTTCATCTTCCGGATCCGTGATAACCACTTCAGGAGAATCGGTATCAGCCGTAGCTTCACCATCGCTATCAGGAGTAGTTTGAGTAGCGGCTAGACTAGAATCAACTATTAATAAGCTCGTTGCAGTATTTCCCGCGAGATCGGTTACAGAAACCACCACATCATTGGCAAAGGTGGTAGTTTCTGTGGCGGTAATAGTCAATGCCGCTCCGGTCCAAGAATACGTTAAGGTTTTGTCTGCTCCGGTTGTCAGTGCATTTTGAACTACTGTTTTGGAACTGTCCGATAAAATTTCATTGAAAACCAAACTGGTATCACCGGCACTCAAAACAACATCCGCAGAATCATCACCTAAATTATTAACAGTGGGAGCAGTATTGTCATGCGTAATGGCAACTGTGGTAACTGAACTTACATTACTAGCTGCATCTTTTGCGGTGACACTTAGATTATTCACTACGTTTTGAGTAAGTGTTACCGTAATATCATAGTTGCCGCCTGTCGCTGTTCCGGTTGTGGTGCTTGCTCCTCCGGTAATCGTAATCGTTGAATTGGCTTCGGCCGTACCAATAATATGAATTGTATCCGTATTTACCGTCTGAGCCGGTGTAGTAATAGCAGGAGTAGCCGGTGCTGTTTTGTCCACTGTTAATGGATCACTATTACCACTAAAGGGTGAGGGATTGTCAGCCGGATCATAAGCTAATACTTTGGTGTACCAAATATCATCAGTTAAAGGATTTGTATGCGTATAAGAAGTTCCACTAATATTTCCTGAATCAAAATCAGTTCCTCCTAAAATGGTTGACCAATAAAAGATATAATGGTCGGCATCAATAGAGGAAGCCCAATTCCAAGTAGGTTTGTTGTTATTTGTTGGTGTTGTTGAGTCTGTGGTCGGTATTCCTGGAGCAGTTGGAGACAATATTGTTTTTGCTGAATCAGTATAGTAAGGACGGAACGTTACACTACCTGAGGTACCGGCTTGTACTACTGTCGGATCTGAACTTCCCCACCAGTTATTGGTAGCATCAACTGTCCCCGATGTATTACCAAAACTTGTTCTATATACGCCACTAGCGCTGTTATCTACAATTTTATTTGTATTTATGCTTGGGTTTGCATTATACAAAATAACTCCATAAGCATTATTGTAGATATCATTGTTTTCTATCGTTGTTGAAGATCCAGCTTCTATGTCTATACCCACATTGTTATCATAAATGTCGTTACTTGATATTTCTAAATCAGCCGTAGCATCCATAATTAATATTCCTGCGCCAGTCGTACTACCCTCATATCCTAAACTAGCGCTATAACCTACCCAAGAACAATCGCTAATTGTATTATTTTTAATAGTTCCTGTTATGCCTGCACCATTAGGCCAACCAATCTGGATGCCGTTTGGTATAACCCCAGTAGAAGAGTAAAGCAAGGAAACAATATTCTCCTCAATTTGGACGGTGTGAGCAGCGTTAACCCTAATTCCTACTGGGCCAACGTTTTTAATTGCATTATTTAGAATTTTGACATCTACACTACTTACACCGCCATTATCTACATTAATACCATGTCCAAGATCATCACTGTTATTGGTATTTTGTATGGTGAATCCTGAAAGAGTAACTGTCCCACTACTCGCAGTTATCTTAACTAATCCTCCAGTGCTTGTCGCTCCACCGTCTATTGTAGTAGTTGTATATCCAGCACCCTGTAATGTTAATGGCTTGTTAATAAGAATCTGACTTTCATTATATGTTCCCGCCGCGACATTAATTATGTCGCTGGAGCTTGCTGCATTAATTGCAGCCTGAATAGTCGCGTATTTCACGAATGTAGTCTCATTTGTAACAGGATACTCTATGTCAAACTGAGTGAAATGACTAGTTGTAAAAGTAAGAGTTTTTGTGTCGTTGTCCCATGTTTTTACAATAGTTGGATAATCGTCAGTACCGGGTTGGATCACAGTGTCCGCATCGTTCTTAACTATCAAGTTGGGTATGGCGTTAAAATCATTAAGACCATACATATAAATCTTGGCTCCCGTTATCGCCATAGCAGTAGCCGTTGCTGAATCAAACTCTATATGCCCTGCTGACATATCCATCGCTGTACCTAGGCTTTGCAGGACATTTACAGTACCTTGGTCGCTCAAATTCAAAATTTTCTCAAAAACGATTTTACCTTGACCAGTTTTTTCAAAATACAAAGCACCTCCTAATTCTGTGTTTGAAGTTGCTGATGGGTTGTCTAGTTCCCCAATGTTGCTTTTTATATCCCCCTGACTACTAAGTGTACTGTCAATATATGATAAAAGCGGTGCTTTATCGGTCTCCCCTGCGTCATTAAACCAACCCTTAGTGGGACTAGAACAAACCTGCCATGTATCACCCGTATCTTGAGTTCGGCAAACACTTTGATCTTCTGCGACATTACCAATATTTTGACCATTGACAAAAGAGCTGTCTTTGTAAGAAACAACATCTTGAGATTCTGCATAGTTGTCTTTTAAAGTAATGGATTCTGAACCGGTGTTATTTAACCAACCGTCACCTCCAGATTTTTCGAAAGCCAAAATTCCATTAGCAGGAATTATTCCTGACAAGGTTTTAACGTTATTCATATTGTCAACCAAACTCCAATTTGTTAAATCAATTGCCCCAGCAGTTTTGTTATAAAGTTCCACCCATTCATTGCCGCTTGAGGGGTCAAAAAGAAATTCATTGATAATTACTTGCGATGAAGTTTCATCAAAAGGCTCTCCAACATAAGTATCAAGCCCGGGATTAGTGATAGTACCGGCTATAACAACAAAGAAGGTAGTGAAATGGTCAAGTCCTGTTACGGAAACTGAGGTGTCGGTTTTGGTAAGGGAGTTGTCAACTTTTTCAGCAGAGTTTATGTCTGAAATTTCTTCTGCGAATTTTACCTCAACGGCTTTTCCTTTTGATGCTTCCGGAATAGGGAGAGAAAGATTGTAGGTAAAAGAGCCATCCGACATGTCAGACGTAATGTCATACGCCTTATCGGATAATGATCCTGTTTGTTTAATTTGTTCTGCAGTGAGCGTGATTTCCTCAATTTTGATGTTGCCTGCGGGAGTCGGGAGTTTTGTAAAAGCCAGTTTTACTTCGCTGTTTTGAGGAGCGACATATTCTTTATTTAGTTCTACCTTTTCAAAAGTCCATGGTGAAGGAGTTGGGGTTGGTGTTAATTCTGGAGTAGCAGTTGGAGTGACTTCAATGGTTGGGGTCGGAGAAGGAGCTTCGGTTGGCGTAAGAGACGGAGTAATTTCTTCTTTCGGAGTTGGGGTGATTTCTGGAGTTGGTTCGGTGGTTGGGGCGGCCTCGGGAGTTACTTCGACCGTTGGCGTAACCTCAATGGGGGGATTGCTGCGCTATCCCCCGGATCCTGGTCCGTGGCTAAAGGCAAAACCGCAATGAGGGTATCGGCGGAAGGAGTGGAGTCTTCGGCGTAGACCGGTATGACCAAAAGGGGAGCAATTGATTGAAGGAGTAGATTAAACGAAAGAATAACAGAAAGTAGCTTCCTATGAATCTTTTTGTTCATTATACCGAGATGATCTCACTAATAACAAGTTATGTCAATATATATTGATGTAATATTTATGACCCGATCTAGCTTGATTTTATACCTTTTTTTGAGAACTGATACTGGGAGGTGAAGAGTAGATGGGTTCAACGGGATTTTTTTGACCATTGACCGGAATGCCCAGGGCAAAGCCTAGGGCGTTGGCTATGGTGACGCCGATTCGGGTGCCGGTGAAGGAGCCGGGTCCGGGATTCACTTCCACTTCTGTAATGTCTTCCTGTTTCAAATTTTCCTGGGCGAGGCAGGAGAGAAGAAAGCCAAAAACATCTTGGTTACGAGGTGAATCGACATGATTCACGAATTCTTTATCGCCGAGGCGGATGATGACTTGAGTATTGTTGGTGGAGTCGAGAAATAGATGCATATTTATATTTTACTGGATTGCCACAGCTCGGAGTACCGAGATTCGCAATGACGGAGGAAGTGGATCTCCCCCTACGGTGACCAGCGGCCCGCTTTCGCGAGGATGACCGATTGTTAATGGGTGAGGATGCGGATTTCGCGCTGGTTGTCGCCGGTGGCTTTCAGGAATATATCGATACGATTTTTGGGAAGAATGTCTACAAATTTTTCAGGCCACTCAATGATTAAGAGGTTGGTAGGATCATTCCAGATTTCTTCGACATCGAAGGCTTTTATTTCTTCCACCGAGTTGAGGCGATAGAGATCGAGATGATAGAGAGTCTTGATCACCGGATGTAAGGTTACCGGATACTGGCGCATGATAATAAATGTCGGAGAAACCAATCGGGAAATTCCAAAAAAGGAGGCGAGCCCCTGGGTGAAAGTAGTTTTCCCCGCGGCCAAACTGCCGTAAAGACACAAGGTGGTTCCCTTTTTCAACCCGGATGCGAGACGGTAGGCTATTTCTTGAGTTTCCTCAGTGGATGAACTAACAAAAAGCTGTTCCATGTTTGGAATTTGATAATCGAAATAGAAGCTAAGACCAAGCCAAGAGAATCGATACCGACATCATGAAGCTTGCCGGTACGAGTAGGAATAAATAACTGATGAATCTCGTCCGTAAAAGCAAAAATAAGTGAGTAGAGAAAAGCTTTGGCTGGACTCTTCTCTCCCACTGCCCGAAACATAAAGAACATAAGTACGGTGTACTCGAAGACGTGGGCCAATTTTTTTGACAAAAAATCTTCGGTTATGGTGCCGTTTACGGGAAGATCAGACTTCGAAGACATCAGAAAGATGAGGAGCATCCAAAAGACGACCGGCAAGTATCTAAGAATAAACTTCTTCATAGTAGATATTCTAGTCGCTCCGGTGTCTAAAATACAGGACACCTCCGGCAAGTGAGGATATGATGACCCCAAAAATAAAGGTGTACTTCAGGACGGAGTTTGGAAGGCTGAGGGCGTGGTTGCTGGGTGGAAACTGAGATATCTGGATTGCCGCGTCGCTATCGCTCCCCTGCCTGCCGGCAGGCAGGTCGCCAATGACGACGCTAGAAATGGTGGAATCAGTGAAGATGCCGAGAATAGAAGAAGGAGAGGAAACTGATGGAGTGAGATTGCTTTGGTTAGGAGTACCTAATCGCGCAATGACGAGGGTGGGGGTGAGAGTTTTGAATGGAGTAGGAGTGGGTGTTTTAACGGTAGTTGGTGTTGGAGTTTGGATGGAGGATGTAGTGGAAACGGAAGTCGGGACCGGGCTAAATATCGGGCTTATCTCGTAATTTCCTCCCGGAGAAAAATTCCGCTGTTCGGACCACTCGGAGTAACCGGCCTTAATTAGCTTGGTAGTGTGCTCCCCCGGCCCACAAGGAACCAGCTTGTCGTTATCGCAAAAACATCCAGTACAAAACTCCAGAGTTTCACCGTCTTCGTGATGGGTATACAAATTGTCGATATAGATTTTTACTCCGGTAAGCAGTTGATTGTTTCCGTCTTTGGGCGGATTGATCTTGTAAATGGATTTTGCCGGAGTTGGAGATGGAGATTGAGTGAGAGTTGGTGTCTTGGTAGTGGGGGTAGCTGTTGGCGAAACCGTTGGGGTGGCGTCTAAGACCGAAACAGTGACAGGTGAAGAATCATAATTAGTTGCGATATCTGCCTTCCTGATTCTAACTTTGAATTCTTTTGAACCGGTGGCTGTAGCCGGATCGAAGCGACACTCTATGGTCGTCTGGGCATTGCCATCAGAGTCAGAAGTGAAACTCGGCATACTGGTCCAGTCGGCATTTTGCTGAAGCCAGCTAGAATTCCAAGTGTCTACCTCCGAAAAGGAATTACCACCCAATGCTTTCATAAAATATGATGAACTTAGGCTTAATCCAGAAATGTTGAAGGAGGGAGAGAATTTTTCTCCAGCTACTACTGATGGTGGAAATGAAGAAACAGTGACAACAGGTGTAGCCAAAACAACCAAGGGAAAATAGGCAAATAAAAAAAGAAACAACACGGGCAGGATTTGTTTCACTTAAATACTAATATACAGAGGGGATGGATCCCGGGTCAAGCCCGGGATGACGAGGTGGGATGGAATGAGATTTACCCCTTCGGGTATCAACGAGCCCCGGCTCGAGTACGAGACTCGCAATGACAGGTGAGGGGTATATAAAGAAAAAGAACTCCTTGCGGAGCCTTTTTCCGATTTACTATTGCTAGTATCTCTGATCGAAAACTTGCGTTCTCGACTGTTTATAGTTATATCCCCTTGCAGGATACATGTCAAGAGGCAATTGTGCGTTTTGGCTCGTGAACTAGAGCGATAAGAAACCAAAGTCTGTAAATTCCGGAGCAAGTTCCAAGTCGACTATCAGATATTGATCTTGATCACCAAAGTTGGTACAGAGAAGTGCCCTGGATAAGGGGAAAAGCTTTCTGCCAATATCAAACAGTACGTCCCCAGGAATATATTGATTTGTCATTTTGTACTTAAAAACATCTTCCCCTATCTTCATACCTTGATACGAATCTCCATCTATTTTTTCTTCACCAGTATCGGAAATATCTAGATCGGAAGATGTGGACTTGAAATTAAAGACAACATCTTCCACCGGCGAATCATAGTCTAAGGTGAAAGCTCTTCCTTTTTCCTGTAAATAATCTATGAAAATCTGAGACACATCAGCTGTGATTCTAAACTGAATCCCCTCCATCCAGATTTTTTCTGGATTTTTAACAGTTCTACTATTCTGCAAAAAGACCTTCTCGTCCTCAATAATATTCCCTGAGATTTTCGACAATGTCGACTTTGGAAAAACTTCGCTGAATTCCTCAGAAGATAATAGATTGGCTTTTTTGGCGAGAATAAAGAGATCCCCTGCCTGTTGTTTTACTTTTGGTTCCATTTAGTAATTTTAGCATTCAAACTCAGGGGTGGTAGAATTCTTCCAGATCGTGAGGGCGGAACCTTGAAAATCTAAGCAATAAAGGAGGACTTATGTCCCAAGCTTGTTGCAAAATTCCCAGTAACGAAGACGTTCAAGCAATAAATGAGTCTGTAAAAAAGAATTTTGCTGCAGAGAAACCAAAAGTATCACCTGCGTTAAATTCGTTTCAGGGAGATATTGGTGAAATGATTGCGGCACAAGTGGCAACAGAGCAACTTAACCTGAGACCGGAATTCTACGACTCACCGGGAAAATCTGAAAAGGGAATTGATCTTATTTATCGTGATGGAAGTGGAAAACTAGTTCTTATAGAAGCTAAGAATACCGAAAAAGGTGCAAGGGCATCCCCCACAACAACCAAAACATATGGACGTGAAGGATCCATTGAGTGGATTGAATATCACGCAAAGCTAATGTGTGATCCATCGTCGAGCAGATATTCACCAGACAATGCGAAATTAGGTGAAGAAATTCTTAGAGTTGGAGCCGCCAATGTGACTTTTTATATTATCCACACAAACCCGTCGACATTAAAAACAGATACCGTAAAAATTAGGTAGAGGAGGATGTATGCCATCTACAGAACAAGTGATTAAGGGCTTGGAAGTTTTTGAGGCCCAAGTGAAAGCTTACGATGAGAAGTTTCGGAAAAAGAAGATCCTTCCCAAGAACCATGACTGGAGACCTTATCGCTGGTGTTCGAGGGATATTGTCTTTGCCCTGCTCGTGGTACAACAAAACCGTAAGGGAAATTATCTGGACGTCGATGTTTGCCTAATTGCTCAGCCACCCCAGTATATCGAAAACAGCGGTGCCAGAGTGGCTCTCGGATTTTTGCTTTCCGAAGCTTACAAATGTGGTGGCACAATGGAGCTGGTTTTTTCGAAAAACATCGAAGGTGGCCGAGTTCCTGCCTACATCTGCGACCTGGCAATTGAAATGGGGGTGAAGCTCAAACATGTTTTTGAGGGTCACATTACCCCGTTTGAATCTCGCCAACTGTATCTTGGTTTGGCAGGATTTTCCAAAATGGCTCAAGAAAAGATAATGAAGATGGCGGTAGACAAGACCATTTCCTCGGAACGAGTTTGTTTTATGGTAATGGGTGGTGTTTGGTCTCTGCCGGAGGCCGAAACGATTATCTTAGGAAGTAAACACCCTGAAAGAGTTCTCCAATCGGCATCCGAACCGGACGAGCGACATCTGTATTTGAATGACTTGCTGGTAGCCAGTACCTCTATACTGGGTGGCGTTTTAGATCGCAAACTGCTCAGGACGGAACTAGTGGAAAACGGGCAAATAGTGGAGTCCGAGGACGAAGAGTTTCCGCTAGTGATTGACTTCGACCCGGTGCACTTCGCCAAGATTTACAGGGCCGAAACCGACATGATTGTGCCATGGATTGATGAAAATAAAATTTTGTTTTCCGGGCAGAAAATGGTGGTATTAATCCGCGCCAGATCCGACAGCGAAATTCAAAAGTATTTCCCGAAAGACCTGGAAAGTTTGAAGAAACTCATCGCCAAATATCGCAAAGACGCCCAAATCATGATTTTGTACTTACTTCCAAGAGATTTTGAGGATGTGTCTTTGACTACACAATCACAAATTATCGAACAGCTAAAGAAAGCGGGGGTGTACCTAATGATCTCACCGGAGAATATGGCCAGTCTAAACAAAGAAGCCATTCGTAGACTGGAAACCGGAAGGAGAACGCGCCAATGATGAAAACTAATGTGATTTTAGTGTCTATCCCCGATGCCGATTGCATCGCCGACAGACTAGACCTGCGCGTCCTGATGGCACGGGCATTGAAAATTGAGGCGAGGATGGAGAAAGGGGTAAATTTGGAAGATGAACAACGCAGGTATCAAATTCTCTGCGACCGAATGGAGTACCTGGGGAACCTGATTAGTGGCACAAAAAAAATAGAATCCGTGAATCTGGGAGATAACTATCTGGAATTACTGCTGCTGATGAAGAAAAAGTTTCCAGAAGAAACGAAACAGGCCGGAGTAATGTCTAACTTTTGTCCTGCTTCCTTCGTGGAAAAACAAATTGCCTTGTTCGAGGGCTTGGCTAAAAAGACAGGTTTACTCGAACATGAAGAGATCCAAAAGAAGATTAAGTTTTACCGAATGGCGGCGAAGCAAAACTGGAATGTCTTGGAACTTCAAGAATTGACAGCCGATGAGGAAACAGATGGTAGCGTTTCCGTAGATAACCTCAGGGAGAAGTTTCTGTCATTGCCTATGAGTGACGGAATAACTTCAACACAAGACTCAAATTCATTCATGGCCTTGCGAAACCAGATGAATCGAGTGATTGCCGAAGTGAATAAAGGTATTTCGACGGGGGTGAATTTTAGCGATTTGTCACATAACGTGATCACTGAAATTCTGAACGAGTTTGTGTTTGGTGCCGGCAAACCTATGTACCTTCCGGTAGTTTATGCCGATGGCACGAAAGCCAGACCGTTTCCAATTCACTGCCTAAAACTACCTGAAAGGGGTAAAGTGATAAATCTTCCCGGACCGGTGATAAACGTGGGGCAGTTAAGTGGTAGACATCAGGAGATGGATCCGAAGATGAATATTTATTTCTTCCGGAACCAAGAGATCTCCACCGGGAAAACCGCGGCGGAAATTGACGGGGTGGCCTATCAAGAAGCGAAAAAGATCTTCGAAGGGCTTCGAAGGGAAGGGGTTTATCGAATTGCCTATTACCAAACTGGGTTCCAGCCGGCCGTGGTAGGCTTCTACCGGGCCCTCACTGAAGAACTACTGCTAAAAGGAAAAAGGGCACCGGTCTTGGAAGTGACACCTTACTACTTCTTTGGCCACTATGAGAAAGGTAAAACCTGGATCTAACCTATTTCAAACACTGAGAGTGATTATTCACTCTCGGTTTTTTTGTAAATATCGTGTTTATGGTAATAATCGTTGTCCAGTAAGTGTTTGTTTTCTTCAAAATATTTCTTTACTTCTAACAAAAATTTGTCAGTAGTGTCTGTGTCTTTGATGGCCAGGTGATACTCCATTTCTGAAATATCGTCGAGAAGCTGTCCCAGACCGGAATCAAAATGTAGATAGAAACTATAATTGTCGGCGTAATATATTCGGTTCGCTACGCCGGAAAGAACCTCGACACTAATTCTTTTCTTCAGAAAATCACTGATGGCACATAAAAATACATGCTTGGCATATTCAGAGTTCACTATTCTGACCGACCCATGAAAGCCCAAGTAATCGTCGATTTCTTCCGGGTCAAATGATATTTCGATTGTTTTGCTCATAAAAAAGACTAAGGCAATTTTACACCTTAGTCTGTGTTTTTTTGAAGCTATTTGTGACGATTTTTGCTTCCCTTTGAAACATTTTGGTTGGTTGAGTGGTCTCTGACGACTCGGCCACTACTGTTGACGGTATAAGAATGCCGGACATTGGTGGCGGTGTTGACCGTGGTGTAGTGAATACTACCGTCCTTTTCATAGGTTTCAACCTGGATGACATCTCCAGGATTGTAAGGAGATATTTTTTGAACAGAACCATCTTGCTGTACCTTTGTTTGGCCTGAAGAAGGGGTTCCGGAGTTTTTGGCATCTTGGGTCTGTTCTTGAATATATTCTCGAATAGCTTCTTCGTCGGCGCGGATTTCTTGGTACTCCAGAATAGAGTCTCGAATGTGCTGAACATCGTCAGGTGTCGGAATTTTTCCACAACATTGAGACAAGAGAGCCTCCTTAAAGTGCGAATTTAAGCCATTGTACCATTTAACTTTTGGGAGTTTGAGCGTAAAATCGGACTAATCCTATTTAGGATGACACTGGAGTGAGATTGCCACAGCACTGCGTGCTTCACAATGACATTCTATGAAGGAACTTTGAAAACTAAAAGGAGAAACATATGCCTAAAACGACAACAGAGTTTGAGGTGATGTGTAAACGTTGTAATACCGAAAAAATTGGCTATTCCGGCATGATGTACGAAAAAATGAAAGGGTATGGCCAATCCCGCCCTGAGTATTGTGAAAATTGCCGAAAAGCTCTTCTACTGGAAAAGATGACCATGGGAGCGGCCTATTTTTCGGTGAAGACTCTTCCTGGTGAGGATCTAACGATTGCTCTCCCGGGAGAACTAGGGATGGTTTACCACCCCCAGAGGCCACATGTGAAGGCAGAAAAAGCGACAACTTTTGACGCCGGTAAGTTTGGAGCGACACCGGACAAAATCGTGGATGTGTATAAATGGTTAAAAGACAAGAACCACCAAGTAGCCATTATTATTGGCGAAACCGGATCCGGCAAATCGACAGCACTTCCCTATTGGCTCATTTATCCGCCGGTGGGTGTACCAAAAGATTTTTTCACCCGTGATGGCCAAATCCTGATTACCCAACCGAGAATTGTGGCCACCACTTCGATTGCCAAGTATTTGGGCTCGCTTCTGGGATCTTCGGTGGGTAAGGGGTTTGATATTGGTTACAGATACAGTAAAGACCGGAACAATGACCGATTTAATGCCGCCTTTCTGGCTACTGACGGTAGCCTGATTAATATGATTATGAATGGCCAGCTGTCAGACCTGAGTGTGATTATGATTGATGAAGCACATGAACGATCGGAAAACATCGACATTATTCTCCGACTCCTAAAAGATCAACTACCTCTGTATCCACACCTGAAGCTCTTGATTGTAAGTGCCACCATCAACAAAGAGTCTTTTCTTAAGTATTTTGGTGAGGACACGGCATCGGTGATTGAATTTGAAGCAAAAAGAAAATTCGAGTACAAAAAGGTCTTCGCTACCGAAAAAGAAAAATTGCCCTACGAAGATCTTCATAAACTGAGAGATTGTTTGGTGCCGGCACTCGTTGCAAAGGTTCTTTGGCTTTTGGATGAGCAGGTAGCCGGAAGAAAAACTCTCGAAGTCGTGATAGATAAAAGAAAGGTAAAAGCCAACACCCTTGCTTTCCTGCAAGGAGTGAAGCCGATTGAGGAAGCAGTGAATGCGCTTACAAAGGCGATTGCGGCCAGTCCCACCCTGAGAAATAAGGTGGAAGTTTACCCGCTATATAGCGACTTGGAAGAAAAGAAAAAAGACTTGGCTCTGGAAGGGTCCGGCTCCGGAAAAATTCGCGTGATTATCTCTACCAATGTCGCCGAAGCATCGGTTACCGTGAAAGGCATTGTATATGTGGTGGAAACCGGTGTGGAAAACCAGGCGAACTGGAAATCCGATACCTTACAGACAAAGGTGGGTTTGAATCTCATCAGCCAAGCAAACGCGAAACAACGTTGGGGCCGCTCCGGCAGAACTGCTCCGGGTGAAGTTTATTGTCTTTACACCGAAGAACAGTTTAATAGGATGCTCCCCTTCCCCGTTCCGGCGATTCAAAGATCGTCGATGGAAGACGTCATTCTGCTTTTGAAAAAGCTTGGGGTGGATGAACTCGATAGTGGGTGGATTGATAATCCGAATGGAACCGAGCTAACACGATCGATGGATTCGCTTCACAAAAGCGGGGCCATTGATGAAGATGACAGGCTGACTGAGTACGGCTCGATGCTGAAAGAGTTTGCATACACCGCTACCCTCACCGACCTCATCATCATGTCCGATAGATTTGGATGTGCTGTAGAAGTGGCAACGATTTTGCCGGTAATTAAGAATGGAGGACACAAATATCTGTTGGCCAGAAATGATGAATGGGACAAGAAAGAACAGCAAAAAGCTAAAGCCGCTCATCAAATACTTTGGAAAAACTGTAAAGATGACGTGGAATTTATCCTGAAGCTGTATAGCTTATGGAGAGAACGCGGTGAGAAATGGGCCAAAGAATTTTACGTCAACCATGAAGTATTTAAAGATATTGAGGCGGAAAGAACACAGATCTTACGTCTCTTGAATGGTCACAAAAAAGACAGCAACTTCCGGGCCATCGATTTTAAATTGGTAGATAGAACGCGAGTAATTTTAGCCTATTGTGTCCCTTTCACCGTGGTGCCCGAAGGGACTTACTCCTATAAAGCCAATCTCCAAACAGCGTCCGGCACCAGCGCCGCTTACCAGATGGTTCTGTCTGAAAAGAAGAAAAAGATTGTGGACGAAAATATTGCCAACACTCGATCCCTCTTTGCGCTGGCACGGGAATTGGTGGAGATAGCGAAGGATAGTGAAGCAGATGACGTGTACGCCAGGGTCTTTGCAGACGCCAACCTCACTTTGGAAGAAGCGATCAGCCTGCTCGAAGATGAACAGAAAGACAAGATCCTCAATACTTATGCTGTCGGACAAACTTTGGAAGCGAAAGTGACTGGCTTTGCCGATTATGGCACCTTCGTGAGACTGCCACTGGGAAACTCGGGAATGATCCATATCTCGAAGATGGGAAAGTGGGTGAAAAAGCCAAGCGAGATGCTGACCGTCGGTGACCTAGTCGAGGTGGAAGTGTTAGAAATGAAGGAGGAAAAAGAGAAGGTCCGGATAGGTTTGAAACTAAAGTCGGTGATTAAAAAGGCTTGACAATGGGAGATCTTGGCTTATAATACAAGATTGGTAAAAGGCGGTCTGGGCATAGGGCATTTTGGTCTATATAGAGTTCGGGTTTCCCGACCTCCAGTGCCTAGCCTTGTTCCCGGAATTTGCTTTAGTGCCGGTGCGACTCCGTGCCCGGGTTTTAAGCCCGATTCCACCTTCCGGTGGGAGAAGTTGACAAAGAAGTACCGCGTTTGAACCGTATTACCGACTGGTTCAAAAAGGTGCCCTCCACTGGGGGGTGAACTTCTGAAGTCAGCTATTGAGCCTCTTGTGAAAACGAGAGGCTTATTTTTTGGGCTTATTGGACGTGAAGATAGAAACTGACTACCTCATCAGGATGTTCGATATAGACGATGTGAATGGTACTGGAACCACAGGCCTGCGAAGACTTAAATAAGGTTCCGTCGGCTGGTGCACGGATAACATCACTACTCGTAGATACCATGTCATAGCCCGTGTGTTTACCACCGGAATATTTGTACCTCCAAGAATAGGGTGTACTCCCATAAAATTGAGTGAGGCGAACAGTATCTTCCAACGGCCAAGTCCAGTTACCGGAGCCAATTCTAATATCTCCGCGATTATCCTGCTCGTCTTTGACTGTTTTGGGAGACAAGTATTGACCGGGGTCGGTCCACTCGCCATTTTTTCTAATTTCAAAATGTAGATGTTTGCCGGTAGAACAACCTGGATAGCCGGAATTACCGGTAAGGGCGATTGGGTCTCCCTTTTTTATTGGACCAACCTTGACTCCGGAAACCAATGCTTTTTCAATGGCTGCTTTTTCGTCTAACGCTTGTTGCAAAAGTTGTTGGTATTTTTTTTCGTTGTTTTGAGTGTCTAGAAGCATGGCTTGCTTTTCTTTTAATAATTGATTTTGAGATCTTTTTTGTGTCTCTAGTTTGGTCTTCAGTTTTTCGATTTCCTGCTGTTTGGTGACTTTGGTTTGTCTGCGGAGATCGTAATCTTTACGAGAGTTTTCTAGCTCCGAAAGAATTAATTGATCTTTTGATTTTAGGGAATTCAGATATTTTAATTTGGTGAAGTAATCGCCAACAGAATTTGTAGAAAAGATAAGATCGATAGGAGTGACTCGTGAACGGCGGTAACTTTCACGAACTCTTGCCAAATAAATCTTTGTTAGTTCTGTTAAAGATTCGTTAACAGTGTCCAAAACTCCGCTCAGAACAGTAATATCTTTTTCCAAAGAGGCAATTTGGGAGATGGTCTGGTTTACCTGCCCCTGGATGAGATTAATTTTGGTATTGAAGACGGCAATTGCCTGCTTGTGAGTGGCTTCTTCATCACTTAGCGTCTGAAGTTTCTGGGCGCAAACATCAATCGAAGCGGCCGATCCATCACATTCGATTGCCCTGATAGGGCTTGCTGGTAGAAGAAGTAGAAGAAAAAAAACAAAAACTAACTTTCTCATCTGGATCTCTTAACAAATCTAGCGGCGGCAAAAAGACTAGAAATAAGAGACAGGATTAAACCGAAAGCCAGTAAACCAATTAAGAGAAAAAGGTTGACCCAGAAAGGTATAGGGAAAGAAATAACTCCTCCAAGTCTGGGAGCGAGAAATGGGGTGGAGTAAAGAAGGGCGATGTAGCTAAAAGTCCAACCGAAGAAAGCTCCTGATAGGCCATAGATCAGAGATTCGGTAATATATGGCTTGATGATATAGATATTTTGAGCACCCAAAAGCTTAAGGGTGCTGATCTCGGTGCGTCTTCCAGAAATCTTCATGGAAATAATAATCATGACAGTCAAAATACAGACAACCGTGAGAGCAATAATGAGTATCAGTCCGGCTCCGCGAATGGCGTTGGTCCACTTGGTGAGCTCAGAAATGACATCCTGGGGAAAATCAATTTCTTTTTTCCCCTGTGGTGTAGCGCTGACAATGTCCGATTTCTCCAAAATAGAAACTATGGTATTGAAGGCGCTAGGATCGGAAGCGGTGATCTCGATACTGGCAGGCAAAATATCGGCAGTGACAATACCCCAATCGGTAACAGTACCGAGTAGAACTGGATCATTACCGACGCTCTTTTTATAAATCTCCAGAGCATCTTGCTTACTAATATAAATTGCATTTTTGACACCCTGAGTAGTAGTCATGTTGCTGATTAGACCGGCTACCTGGTCTGTAGTGTGGTCGTCTTTGAGATAAGCAATGATTTGTGGTTTAGTTTCGAAATTTAGAAGAATAATATGAGAAGCGAAGGTCACCAAACTAAAAATACCCACTACAAAAAGAGTCAAGCTAATTATAAAAACGGCAGACAGTGCTTGAAATGGTGAGCGGCGGATATTTTTGAGAGCGGTGTTCATTTAGATTTTATTTTACGGTTCGTAGTGTGAGACCCGCCTGCCGGACGGGCAGGTTGCTTCGGCTCGGGTACGAGACTCGCAATGACGGGGGTGGAGGGAGGCTTTCCCTCCTTGCCGGCGGGCAGGCCGTCCACATCTGAAACTATCTTACCCTTTTCCAGGTGAATGTTGCGATCCGGATTCAGGCCGATCAGAGTGACATCGTGAGTAGCCAGGATAACCGTGGTACCGTCATCGTTGATTTTTTTGAGGAGATTAAAGATTTCAATGGAAGTGTCTTTGTCGAGGTTTCCTGTGGGTTCATCGGCAAAAAGAATAGCCGGTTCGCAAGCGATGGCTCGGGCAATAGCGGCTCGCTGAACTTCTCCACCGGATAGTTGACCTGGAAATAAGTACTCCTTCCCAGGTATGCCAACCATTTTGAGTAATTCTGTAATCTTTTCCTGAATTTTTTTTCGATTGTATCCGCCAATCTCCAGAGCGATGGTGATATTCTCACCGATGGTTTTATCCGGAATTATTTTGTAATCTTGAAAAACAAAACCCACTTTACGCCGAATAATGGGGATGTATTTTGGCTTTATTTGATTTAAATCCTCCCCGTCAATGACAATTTTACCTTTAGTGGGTAGAAGATCCCGGATCAGAAGACGGCCGAGAGTGGTTTTTCCGGCTCCAGACTTGCCAGTGATTATGACAAATTCACCGGGTGAGACTGAAAAATTTACATCATCGAGGACGATATCACCATTGGGATATGACTTGGTGATGTGAGAAAAATCAATCAAGTTGTCGTTTTATATATTAATAATGGATTGCCACGAAGTTCGGGTGGACGCGGGGGTCCGCCCCTACACGCAATGACGACTGGTTAATTTGCATGGATCCCCGCCCTGCCTGCCGGCAGGCAGGCTTCGCGAGGATGACGAAGACGTCATTTTGGGAGTGGCATGTTCAAGTTTTCGACCTTGACTCGACCAACGTCCATTAGCCAGCCGGTTTTCTGGCCTTTGAAAGTTTCTCCCCAAACGGTAATCTGGTGGCCCACCAAAGTATCCAGATCTATAACCGAGCTGGTCATGTAGACAGTTTGAGACAGACCACCTGGACGAACCAGCTTGTGTGTTCCTTCACCGTTTAGACCACCCTTATCGAGAACGCCAGTGGCTGTAGTGTTAAAGGCTTTTTCATCAGCAGAGCCGTAGATATCGCCGACCTTGACCCCAGATAGAGGAACTTCCGCTTGAATGTTTTTCAGACTTCCCGAAGTACCACCGTTTAGTTTCCCCCCAATGAAAGTTTTTAGAGTGGCTCCGGTATAAAAACCGACCATGGCGACAATTACAAAAGTAGCAGTAATAAGGATGTTTGATTTGGAGATCATGTTTTTGTTAATTATTTTTGACTGGTAGACAGGAGCCTCATCAACCTCTTGGGTAACAGGATCCATTTTATCAAGATCGATTGTCTTTATTTCCATGACTTATCTTATCAAATTAATTGGAACTTATTTATATAGATTGCCGTGGAGTTCGGGCGGACGCGGGGGTCCGCCCCTACACGCAATGACGGGTGGAGGAGGGATTGCTTCGGCTCGGGTACGAGACTCGCAATGACGGGTGGAGGAGGGATTGCTTCGGCTCGGGTACGAGACTCGCAATGACGGGTGGGGTGAGACTTTACTGTCGGTAGATAGGTTGCAATGACAGTGAGTTAGGTAGCGAAGTGTTTTAACTCGGATTCGATAAAGCCATCGAGGTTGCCGTCTAAAACCGAATCCGGATTAGTTTCTTCATATTCGGTCCGCAAATCTTTGACCAATTTATAAGGATGGAGAACATAGGACCTTATTTGGTGCCCCCAACTGGCAATTGTAGTCGTGCCTTTAATACTATTTAGTTCCTCTTGCCTTTTGGCCTCCTGAATCTCCCAAAGTTTGGATTTGAGAATTTGCATGGCAATTTTCCTGTTCGCATCCTGATAACGCTGAGTCTGACATTCAACTACAATTCCAGAAGGAACGTGCTTGATACGAACTGCGGTGCTAACCTTATTGACGTTCTGTCCACCAGCGCCGCTTGAACGACTGGCCTCAAATTCAATATCCTCATCGCGGATTTCTACCTCGATTTCTTCGGGAAGTAGAGGAATGACATCTACTCCGGCAAAAGAAGTTTGACGAAGCTTGTCCGCATTGAAAGGTGACTGACGAACCAGACGATGTGTCCCTTTTTCATTTTTTAAATAACCATAGGAATAACGACCATGCACAATATAAGTGACAGACTTAATACCAGCTTCCTCGCCGGGCGAGTACTCTACCGTTTCGAAACTCCAACCTCTTTTTTCAAAAAAACGGGTATACATGCGACTGAGCATACTGGCCCAGTCCATGGCTTCGGTACCTCCCTGGCCGGCCTTGACCGAGAAAACAGCCTCAGAGGCATCATATCGCCCCGATAGAAAGGTCACTAGTTCAGTCTTTTCGACATTACTCAACAAAGTTTGATAGAGAATCTTGATTTCTTCATCCAAATTTTCATCTTCCGAGTCTTTGGACATCTCAACGAGCTCTTCAAGATTATGGAGATCCGTGATTAGTTTTTCGGTAGAATCAATCGAATCTCTAACTGCCGCCATGCCGGACATTACCTTTTTGGCACGATCTTCGTCCGACCAAAGTTCTGGGTCAGCGGACTGGGCTGTCAAACCTTCTAGTTCTTGACGAAGTGCTGGTATATCTAGTTTCGTGAGGATATCTTGAATTCTTTTTCCTAGTTCAGAAAGATCAATATTGGATTCATTGGACATGGTTCAATTTTATCCTATCCGCGAAACTATCTAAGGGGGGGGATTAAGGCTGCTATCCAGCCTGGCTAGAGATTAAATCTTATAACGAGCCATTCTCGACAGAAGAGAGTTGGGGTGCTGTTCGTGAAAAAGCCGGCTCATGTCAGCCCCGCAAGTGAAAACGTCACCGCCACTATGAAGATTGCGAAATACGGTAAAGTCATATCGTGACCCATCGACGGTAATGATGCAATGTCCGGAGAGCGGATCAGGTGTTGGTGTGGGAGTAGATGTAGTGGTGGGTGTAGTAGTTAAGGTAGGTTTCGCGGTGATAAAAGGGGTTGGGGAAATTCGAATGACTGGAGGAACTGTTTGCCCCAGACGGGAAAAATATAACAGAATCGATACCAAAAGAGCGAAATTGACAAGTGAGATGAGAAAAATATTTTTGACTATTTTCATTTGAAATTAAAATCTTCAAAAACGATATCTTTATTTTTTACTCCCACTACTTTCAGCTGTGAAGCTAATGAATTCATCATCGCAACAGGACCGCACAGCATGATTCTTTTACCCACGACCCCGTTACACATCTCCATTAATTTATTAGCATCCAGATGACCGTCGACATCAGAAATATATCGATGGTAGGTGATGCCTGATTTTCTGGATGCTAGTGTGCTGATTTCTAGGTCAAACACCGCTTCTTCTTCGGTTCCCACACAATAAAATATATCTATGTTACGAGGTTTTTGGTTTCTGATTTCATCTGTTAAAAGTAATAGAAAAGGAGTGAGTCTCCTCACCAAGGTCATCAAAACGGGCAAAGACAAACTGACCAGGATTAAAACGAATTTTCTTATCAGAAGGTACCATCTCGATAGCATACATATCTCCAATTTTCCGAATGTTTTTGACTAGATATTTAAATTTTGGACCAATAAAACCGTATAAAAATCTGCGGTAAATCACAGAGTAAACAGCAAGACTTAGTAGGAAAATGATCCACAATCTCAGAGGTAGAAACCGGCTAACGTCACTGGTAATAGTAACAACGTGGAGACAAGCAAAGAGCAGAGCAATTCCCATGAATTCGTGTGTTTTTTTCCAAAGCGAGTAAGGAAGATTGATAAGAAGGGTCAGGACTAACATCGACATCATGAAGTAGAGACTGAGGATCCCCCAGTTGTAGGGGAGCAAATTTGATATCCAGAGATATTTCCATCCAAAACCTATATCAGGAAGAACATTAAGAAGTAAAAAAATGGGATGGTGAAGAAGTAATGCAAAGGCAATACCGCCGAATAAATGATGATTTTTATAGACCTTATCCATTCCCCCGAACCAATCTTCTACAAAACGCCATCTACTGGATAAGATAAAGGAAACAGATAGCAAGGCTGTACCCACAAGAGCTAATGTTTGAGTGATTAAGAGCCAGGAAAAGACAATCCCCTCTCCCGAAACTATTTTGGATGAAAAAAATAATATCAGAGTGATCGCAGTAACAACCCAAATCATGACGATACCGATATGGTTTTTCATACTATTTGATTAGAATACCAAGTATATATTCTAATCCACTAATAACATTTACTAGTAATTGGCACTGTCATTGTATAAAATGAACCTGTGAGATACCTGAAACGTTTTTGGTGGATTTTTGCACTTGGCTTCCTGGTTGGGGGAGGATGGATGTGGTGGAGTGGTATAAGTAGACAAAATAGCCTAAACACCGCTAGCTATACCGTAAAACGAAAAGATTTAATCGAGACACTCTCTCTTTCAGGACAAATTGATGCCGGCGAGAAAGCGAACCTGCAGTTTCAAACATCCGGACTTCTTTCTTGGGTCGGGGTTAAAGAAGGTGATTATGTTAAAAAATATCAAGTGGTAGCATCTCTTGATAAGCAGCAGCTCCAAAATCAAATGAGTCAACTACTAAACACCTATATGACAAACCGATGGACTTTTGAACAAGGGCAAGCCGATAATCTCAATTGGCAAACTGATGGGATGACGGATGCGGCCAGAGACACAGTCAAAAGAACGGTCCAAAAAAACCAATTTAGTTTGAATAATGCGGTACTGGATGTCGAAGCCAAGAATTTAGCCATGAAATTTGCCAATCTTTGGACTCCGATCGAGGGAATAGTGACCAGCATTGACACTCCCAATAGTGGGGTAAATATAACTCCGGTTTCAGCTAATTTTATGGTAATCAATCCCAAATCAATCTATTTTTCCGCGACCGCCGACCAGACGGAGGTCCCCTCTTTTAAAGATGGCATGGCGGGAAAAATTGTCCTTGATTCTTTCCCAGACAAGGAAATCGATGCTTCGATATCTGGTATTGGTTTTGTTCCCAAAGCAGGAGAAACCGGCACTGTGTATGAACTAAAAATAAACTTACTAAACATCGGAGATATTACCGACAGTCTCAAGATAGGGATGACGGGAGATGCTAACTTTATACTCAAACAAATTCCCCAGGTACTGACCGTGCCGGAAGCTTACCTTAAGAAAATGGACGGAAAGTTTTATGTGACCAAAATGATCAATGGAGTTTTGACAAAAGTTGAAGTGGTAGAGGGTGACACGATTGAAGGCGACGTGGAAATAAAGGAAGGACTAAATGAAAACGACGTCATCTATAATCAGCCTTAAAAAAGTTTACAAAGAATACCTGCTTGGAGATGGATCTATTTTTACAGCTCTAAAAGATATAAATCTGGATATTTATGAAGGCGAATTTTCGGCCATCATCGGCTCTTCCGGATCAGGGAAATCGACCTTGATGCACATGATTGGGCTTCTCGACAAACCGACCCGTGGAGAAATAATCGTCAACGGTGAAGATGTCGCCAAACTGAATGACAATCAAACATCAGTTCTCCGCAATTCATACGTTGGTTTTGTATTTCAACAATTTAATTTATTGAACAAACTAACGATCAAAGAAAATATTCTTTTGCCGGCCATTTACAGCAAGATAAAGCTTGATTTCGACCCGGATCAAAGAGCCGACATGCTGATGGAGAAGTTTGGAATTATTTCCAAAAAAGATTCTTTTCCCAATCGGATTTCCGGAGGGCAACAACAGAGAGTGGCGGTAGCGAGAGCCCTCATTATGAAACCCCAGTTGATTCTGGCTGATGAACCGACGGGGAACCTTGACCACAAAACCGGCAACGAAATCATTGACCTGTTTGAACAACTAAATATAACCGAGCGGATCACAATTGTGATGGTAACTCACGAAATGGAGATAGCCCAAAGAACCGGTAGACGAATAAAGGTCTTAGATGGTGAAATAATCAGTGATAAGAAATGAAATTAGATAAAGAATTATATTTACTACTAAAGTCGGCTTTTGCCGATTTTCGGCGTGATAAGATCCGGACCGGCTTGACGTCTCTCGGAATCATGATTGGAGTCTTCTCGGTAGTCATCTTAATTGCTTTGGGGCTGGGGTTAAAAAATTATATCCAGCAGCAATTTGAAAGTTTGGGAGCCAATTTGGTAATGATTTTACCCGGATCGGGGTTTTCCGGAGGTAACGGACCGGCCGGACTGGCCGGTGGAGCGGAGTTTGATGAAAAAGATGTCACCAATCTTCGAAAATTGCCGAACATAAAATATATTGTCCCAGTTTATGTCCGCTCGGCTTCAGTAAGCTCGGCCGATACTCAAAAAAAAGTGACGATCATGGGAGGAAACGAAGATATTTTCCCACTAATTAACATTAAAGCGGAGAGCGGAGAGTTATGGACGAAATCTGATGTCGACAAAAAGGCAAAAGTGGCGGTACTGGGAAACACGATTGCCGGGGACCTTTACGGCAAGCCCGATAACGCCTTGGGAAAAACGATCCGGATTGAGGGCCTGAGACTTAAGGTAATTGGAGTGGCTAAGAAAATTGGAAATCAAGAAAGGGATGGAGCCGCCTTTATTCCGTATACCACCACCTTTGGTTCACTCAACCCCAAGAAAACTTTCTTTGCTATCTATTTGGGAATTGCGGATCAGAATGTAGTCAATAGCGTGAAGGCCGATGTCCAAAAAACTTTGGTCAAACGATATGACAAAGATAGGTTTTCGGTGACGGAACAATCGGAAATTCTGTCGTCGATCAATCAGATCTTCGCGATAATTAATCTCGTTTTGATTGCCATTGGCTCGATCTCGTTGATTGTGGGCGGTATCGGGATTATGAATATTATGTATGCGACAGTGACGGAGAGGACGAGGGAGGTGGGGATCCGAAGAGCTCTGGGTGCCACGACCAGAGATATCCTGCTACAGTTTTTGACCGAGTCTACCGTGCTCTCTTTGTTTGGAGGCATTGTTGGACTAATGGTAGCCTCTCTGGTGGTCGCGATTGTCCGAAATTGGTTCCCTGTGGCTATTAATTTGTTCGCAGTGGTTTTGGCGATAGGGGTCTCTAGCGGAATCGGAATTTTCTTTGGAGTTTTTCCGGCTAAGAAAGCCGCGGACCTCTCCCCTATGGAAGCGATCAGATATGAATAACGAAAACATGGAACAAGATATTGAAAGTAAATACGTTTCACCTGAAGAGAGAGAACTCACAGAGAAGAAGATATCCTTCGACATTCAAATGGCTTACAAAAAAACTCCTGAATACGAGAAAATTCAAAAGCTATTATTATCGAATCCCAATAGAAACGAAAATCAAATCATAGAGCTTATCAAAAGTTCGAGAAAAAAAATATCGGAAATGCCACATCTCTATGATGGTTCAAGCAGCACAATGACGATGACTAACCGCAAGTATCTCGTCGATGACTACAATAAGTATCTTTATTTGATGGAAAAGTGGAAAGAAACTCAAACTGAAATAGAAAAACCTTTTTTTGATCAAAACGAATTGCTGACGACTGGGAAATTGATGCTTTATCACTGGGCATTAAAAAGCAATCTTCCGCAAATTATGATGCAAGGATTACTTCCAGCTGCTCTAAGTGGCGAAGGAAGTGGATCTGGGATTCTTAACTATGGGACTCTCGATTTAAATAATAATTGGGTAAGTGCTGGTATCGGAGGTTTGGACGTGGAATCCCCTGCTAATATATATGCTCTTTTGCAAGTGGATATCGGAGGATCAGAATTGGTATCATGGACATATTTCTCAAAGAAAGATGGTGGTCTTTCTGGAGGGTGGAACTCATCTCTTTTTTCAAGTACAGCACTTAACCCAAATGGTGTCGAGAAAATGTTTCACAGGTTTATCAGAGCAGACAAAGATGCACTTAGGGCTAATTCTATGCCGTCAATATTGCCAGAGTATCAGGAAGATCAATACAGATATTCGTATATGTTTAAATCTTATTTGCCAGGTGGTTTTTTTAACTCAAGTGAGGAAGAAGAAATGATGTTTTGGTATGCTGCTCCACGAAGGATTAGAATTGTTGAGAGAAAACGCATTGATCCCAAGGAACTCGATAAATATTTTAGAGCAAAGCGTAGCTGGAGGAAACAAGTTACGGAGTATAGAAAAAGTCACCCCGAACTCGACACTAATAAATAATTGACTTAACTAAATATTCGGGGATTGCTATGGC
>LCIE01000004.1 GCA_001000865.1 Candidatus Collierbacteria bacterium GW2011_GWC2_44_18
ATCACCGGTTCCTAAAGTAAAGACAGCATCATTATTGGTTGTACCAGGCAGAGAAACAATGGCAGAGGCGGTAGCTGTGGCGCCGAGTGTTAAAGCGTTAGTGATCTCAAGGGGAGTGAGTGAACCTGAGGTGAGTTGCCAATTGCTTCCGCCGGTACTTATCGGTGTGCCGTTTATCATGTATTGTCCAGCGATGTCGACGTTGCCTCCGTTGGTGACGGTAAACTTGGCTACTCCGGAAGCAGAGGCTGAGATCAAGTCGCCGGTGCTGGTTTGGTTCACAGTAAGAGCCGGCCAACCAGCCGCGGAAGTGGCGTTTACTTTGGTACGACCGTCAACCGCTACGTAAAACTTATCCAAGTTTGAAGAGCCATAATCTGAACTTAAAGATAGAAGTCGTCCGGTAGCGGTGCCGTTTCCGACATAGCCACTGATTAAATTGCCGGTAGTAAGATTGACATCTTCGACACGGAATTGGTTTCCGGTAGCGTTGGCGGTAATCACTTGGACATTTCCAACACCGCCAATGGCATCTGGCTGAAGGACAATACTGCCGCCGGAACTGGCAGTAGTTTTGATACTGACCGATTGGCCTTCGATGTTGAAATTTCCTGAGGTGGATTTTATATCCGGTGATGCAGAGCCAAGAATTATGTCACCACTATTGTTCATTACGGGGATAGTATTCTCGACGGCAGAGGCGGATGCCGGATACCCCTGGAGGGTTTCGGAGTTCAGGGCGTAGCCGACGGTGGCGATTTGTTGTCGCGGGGTAAGGGTTTCAGCCCCAACGGTAACTTCCAAGAAGACGTCCCGATTGTCCGTGAAAACAGATGAGGGGATCTCGGCTCCACAGACGGTGTCTCCAATTAAGGAATTAAAAATACCACTTGAGTCTGGGGTGATGGAACAAGTGCCAGTGGTATATAACTGGGTGGGACCGGTAAGAGCATTGAAAAGTTTGAAGACGACACTGACGGCTGTAGTGATCGGGGTTCCGGACGAGTCTGTCAATCTACCCTGAAAAGATAATTGTCTTTTAGGAGGAGTGAGGGCGGTGGTGGCTGCGCTGGGTCTTGCTTGACCGATGATCTGATTGTAAGCAAAAATAGCCATGGCAGTAGTAGCCAGTACGAGCAGGGCAATATTTAAATAAGGGGTCCAAGAGAGAGCGTTGTATTTGTCGTACCAGATAGCAAAGCGATTTTTGGCCCTGCCGCTCGGAGGGGTTTTGGGTTTGCGGGCTAGTCTTTCAATCCAAGCTAGGGGGGCAAGTTTCTGAACAGGCGGCTTAATTTCAAAGGGATTTCTTGGTATGTAGCCTTCAGAAAAACAGAAACGGGCTAGCTTCTTGATAGATGATTGGCGTCGGTTGAGAACTGAAGTGCTGGTATGACTTAGTTTAAGATAGGTAATGTAGGCCTGTAATTGGATTTCACTTAAAATATTAAAAAGATTTTGGGTGGTAAAAGGTGTTTGATTAGCAGTCCACAGAAAGAAGTGATTGAGGTCTGAGAGGTAATTTTTGATGGTGGAGTGGGTCCTTTTTTCTTTTTCTAATGAAACC
Organism: Candidatus Collierbacteria bacterium GW2011_GWC2_44_18; assembly: GCA_001000865.1. GTDB lineage: Bacteria > Patescibacteriota > Microgenomatia > UBA1400 > MFAQ01 > UBA10133. The sequence continues at coordinate 1,568 of LCIE01000004.1, forward strand.
TTGAATTGTTGGAGGATTTTGTCGGAAGTTAAAGTTTTTAAAGGTGGTACTACCTGACTTATTTCTGGAAGATGATTGATATGTGGCCACTGAACGGTCTTAATGTTACTGTGTGATGTATTTTGTTGTGTGAAAACATTTTGTTGGACATCGAATTTCACGCTTAGAAAAGTGGTAAACCGACGGATGGAAGCCATCCGACGATTGGTGGTGGACTTTGGGGTGAAAGCGGATTGTTGTGCTTTCACATAAGGCTCTAGAAAGCGGTTTAGATTTTGGAAGATTTCCTTGATTGGAATGACAGAGGAAGTTGAGGCGCAGAAGGAGAGAAAGTGACGGAGATCGCAAAGGTAATTTTTGATGGATACAGTAGAGAGTCCAGCTTCCGACAGGAAGGAAGAAAAAAGTTTAAGTAGTTCGGCTTGGTTGGGCAGGAACATTTGTCTAGTTCGTGGGTGTTAGTGATTGGTTATTAGAGCGGAGCAGAAAGCACTAACAAAAAAATAATGGGGAGAATGAAGATCATCCCGGCAGTGAGAAGTTCGGAGAGGAGGTGGAGTGAGATTCCTGCCTGCCGGCAGGCATGGCCTCGGCTGCGCTCGGAATGACGGAAGGAGGATGACAGGGAAGATAAATGGGTGAGATTTTGTTCGGAGAAGTCGGAAATTAACATGTGTGTAAATAGTGTTGATAACTTTGTTTTAGGTTTGGATTAGACGATATTAGACGGTAATATACTAGGCTATATACTAATATAATAAGTGATTGTGACTAAGTCAAGCGAGATGGGAAAATTGCGGGAATAGGATAATTAGGTTGCGGAGATATTGAGAATATTTTTGGAAATAGAGCAGAAATTTGTTTATGCCTAGATAATTTCCGCGGATATCTGCGATAAATGTATTTTACACGCGGATATCACGGCTATTATTTTATATTTTGCTGCGGAATAAATTTGTACGAGTACATTGGCTGTGAAAAGTATTATTGATATCTAGTGATATCTATTGATGTCTAATGTAATAGTATGCGGTAATTCATGGGATGGATCGCCACACGAGTACGTTCGCGATGACGTTTACATTTTGGGGTAGAGGTACTCCGAGAAGAGGTATTGGAGTGAGAAGTAAGCGTAGATGAAAATTGAATATGAGGGCGTGATGGTAATTGCTGTAGTGCTGGTAATTATGGCGATAGCCAGTGGGACGATTCGAGCATCATAGATTCTTTTTCGGAGTCTTGTACGGTTATTTTGAGGTCTTGTGAGTAAAGGATAGAGGCAACAATATGGCATGAGCGAACCTCTAAGTAGATTATTTTTCCATGGTCGTCCGACAGCCGACATTTCGATAAATATATTATCCGGAATTGGTGATCTTAAATCGTAAAATCCCTGCACGTCTGATACTGTAGATTGCCACGGATGGTCTAATTTATCGGGAATAAAGACATTGATAAAAGAAAAAGGAATTGTTTGGTAAGTCTTTCTTCTTAAAAAGGGAAAGGCGAGTATGACTATGAACTTGAGGGCAAACCGTAAAGGTGTTGCTGTGCCAATGGAAGCCATAAGTAGATGAAGCGGAAGTCCAAAGACTGTGAGAGTTAAAAGTAGTAAATAAAAAGGATACATTGGTTTGATGGCAGTTTCTTTTTTGGCCGGAGGAAGCGTGGGAGCGGGAGGGGTGGCGGGAACATAGGAGGTAGGGGTTATGACGTTGAGTAGTTCAATGGGTGGAGAGATGGGAATAGACGGAAGGGTCAGTAAGAGGGAAACGGGGTAGGTGACAAAAAAGTCGGGGAAGGTGGTGGAGTTTCCGGCCACATCGGTAGCGGAAATCTTGATAGTGTAAATTTGATTGGGCAAAAGGTTGGAAAAATGAGTCTCCCAGTGACCGGATGAAATATTGCCGGTGAAAACTTGAATTTCACATTTAGGTATATTTTGTGGACATATCAATATTATTTGAAAATTTGAAAAAGATTCCACGTCACCTTTGATGATTGGATCCTTGGTGGTGACAGTTAGATAGCGATTTTCGATAGGAGGGATGGAGCCGGGTGTGGTTGTATTCCAGGATAAGGATTGCCGGTCTATCTTGGTGACAGAAATAAAAGGTGAAATGGAGTCAATATAAAAGTTTCTTGTTTCGGAGGCTGAAGAGATACCGTTATCAGTAAAAGCGACGACACTCCAGGTGTGATAGCCCTGAATAAGATCGGTTTTGAGCAATAGATTGAAAATACCGGCTGAGGCGGAAGCGGTATAAAAATAATAATCCTGGGTGGTAAGATAGTCACTAATGGAAGTAGCGAAGACGGCACCGTCAAGAAAGAAATTATAATAACTTAGAGGGCTAATGGTGGGAAGTGGGCTGGGTCGGGACCAGGAAAAAACAGGGCGGGTGGTGTTTAGGGCGGCGTTGATGGCTGGAGTTAGAAGTGTGGGAGGATTAAAGGATAGGTCGGGGACTGTGGCAGAAACGGAGGCGGCTCCGGATTGAGGATTGGTAACGGCAGAAACAGGTCTAGCCGACAAGGAAGCAAAAATTACCAAAACGAGAAAATAAAAAATATTTCTATTCACAATTTTCAGTATAACCAATTTAAGTAAGTTTCATTGGATTTAATTTGATAATGAGTGATTCAGAATCCATCTGGATCCCGGGTCAAGCCCGGGATGACATTGTTTTGGTAATTCGTGAACGGTTACGATAATGGGGTTTGACATTTTGATTACTAACGTATTATAATTGTATTATGAAAAGAAGTATTTTACAGGTTCCTATCAAGGCTGAACTAAGAAGTTTGGCGGAAGAGAAAGCTGACCGGCTGGGCTTTTCGTCGGTGCAAGAGATGGTGAGAGTAATACTGACGCAGTTAACCAAAGAAAAGGAAGTCAAAATAGATGATATTTGTCGTAAATATGGCATAAACTACTTGGGTCTATTCGGATCAATGGCTCGTGGTGAGACGAGAGAAGATAGCGATGTTGATTTGTTGGTTAAGTTTGACGGTAAGAGCAACATCGGCTTGTTTGAGTTGGATCGAGTTCAAAGAGAGCTCGAGATGAGATATGGAAGAAAAGTTGATCTGGTGACAAAGATTAACAAATATATCGAGCCTTCGGTAATGAAAGACTTGAAGACAATTTATGAAAGATAATTTGATTTATTTAAAACAGATCGTAGATTATGTGGATGAAATCGACACGTATATACAAAGGGTAGATTTTGAGAAATTCGAACAGAATGGATTGGTACAAGATGCTGTCATCAGAAAGATTGAGTTAATAGGGGAAGCGGCGAAGAGGTTGTCAATTGGTTTTTGGGAGAAGTACAGGAAGGAGTTGCCGCTGGCGGAGGCAGTGTCGACGCGAAATAGACTAATTCACCAGTATGATGACATCGATTTGAAAATTGTGTGGAACACAATAAAAAATGACCTGCCTGAGTTGAAGAAGAGGATCAAGGGAATGACAAGTGTGTGAGATTGCCACACGAGTACGTTCGCAATGACGGGGACAGAGGTTGAGTGATTAGACTAATTACTTGCCTTCGATCTCCTCGAGTTCTTTCTTGAGTTCGGTTACCTCTGCCTCGAGCTGTTCTTGATGTCTCTTGCTACGTTTGTTGAGCAAGACAATGACTGTAAGTACTGAGATGATAGCGACGAGTGAATAAATCACTAAACGAATAGGGAACAGCCAGAAGAAGATGGTGGCGGTAGCAACTGCTCCGGTGGTACCGTAAGCAAGATTAAGATCGGCACGGTATTTGCCCCAGCCCCATTTTTGGTTCCAAGAAGAGACAAACTCTCTTTCGGTCTCGGGGAAAATACTACCGACCTCTACGGGGACGGTGGCAACTTTTGAATTTAGAGGATCTGAAATAGTGATGTCGCCTTTGGGCGTAATATGAACGTCAGAAAGACTTTCTAAAGCACCTGAGAAATTGACTGGCCCCTGTTCGGAGAATTGAGGGACGGAGAACTTGAGGATGTTTAACTTTTCGGTAACGGGTCCGGAGACGGTGAAGTAAATAAGAGTACCGACCCTCTGGCCAATGATGGCGGCAGTTTTTTTCATCTGTCCTGGTTTAACGTCTGCATTTGGCATATAAGTGAGCATGGCATAGTGGCCACCGGGAAGAGCGGTCAAAGGAACTTTGATTTTGATATTGACCACTTGGGTAGTTTTGGTATCGACAGGGATCATGTCTGGAGCTAAGACCCAGGAGGCAAGAGACCAGCGATTGCCGACGGAATTGGCGACGGGGATCGGAGTTCCTTGTTTGTCGTAAACGATGAAATCTTCCACGGCTACGGTATAGTTTTGGGCTTCCTCGGAGTCGTTTCTGACCTTCAATTGGGCGGTGATGGTTTCACCTGGTTTGCCTTGGAGTACGAGTCGAGGAGGTATGGCGGTGATGACGGATTGGGCGGAAACTGGAGTGACTAAAGAGAAGGGTGAAGGACAGATAGCTCCGACTGCTATGGCAACCGTGATGCTAAAGAAGAGAACTCTGGTGTTGAGTTTGTGGGCAGATTTTTTCATTGTGTTTATTTTTATAGTCCCGCCATGGCGGGAGACGGCTGATCGGTTAGAAAGAAGCGGTGGCGGTATAAGTAATTTGGTTTTCGTAGTCACCGGCAGCCTGTGTAGCGGCAACAGAAACACGGTAGCAAATGTTGGCGGTGTGGGCGTCTGAAGTGCCGGTACTGGACATGATGGTTTGGACGAGCGGTGAGTCCGGATCGGCAATAGAGGGGAAGGTTCTGACATTGAAGACACCGGTGGTGGAAGTAAAAGGGACGGTGGCCAGATTGACAGACTTTAAAGTATAACCGAAACCGGGGTGAGCGGCGGCGGTGTCCCAGGTATCGGAAGTAGTTTCGTTGGCAGTACCATTATCTCCGGTGGTGTCGATAATAAATGGGGTAGTACCACCGTCTTTACCCATTTGGTCGTTTTCCTGGGCAGTGACGACGTAACCGTTGGAAGCATTGGTAGAAACAGTAAGAAGATGGGCGGCATCCATAAAGGTATTTAGAGTGAGGGTACCAAAAGGGACGGCGAGGGGGGCATTGACACCGGTGACGGTACTAACGTCGGTCTGGTTGGCGACACCGGTACCACAAGGACTGGCACCCGAAGCGATGCCGGCGATGGAGAAGCTGATGGTCGGGTCGACGGTAGCGGTGACGCGGACAGATTCGATGACACCGATCTTACCAGTGGATTGATCGGTTGGGGTGCCGGTGGGATCTGAGCCGTTGATGAAGTTTTGGACCTTGAAGGAGTAGGAATCGGCGGTGCCTTCGGCGTGGCCGGACTTGGGAGCAGGAGCGATGGGAGTGTTGGTACCGGTAGTAGCTCCGATATTGAGAACAATGGCAGTGCCTATACCACCGGTGCCAGTGTAGTGATATTCAAGACAGTGCCAGCCTGAAGGACAGTTGGTGCCTCCGGAGACGGTGGCGACGGGAGTGACAAAGGTATAACCGGAGACGTTTGAGGCAGTGCCGGCAACACCGCTGGCAAAATCAAAACCAGTAGAATCTGGGGCGACGTCGTTGAAGTTACTAGTAGAGGCAGGAATGAGCACGCGGAAAAAACCGCTAGCGATGGAAGAGGCGGTGGTGAAAGAAATGACATGTTGAGGTTTGGACTTGAAGTAGATGACGTCAGTATCGTCGGCATCTCCGGCGGCCAGATTGGTGGTAACAGTGAACTCGTCGGCATCAACGATAGAATCAACCGTGTATGAGGCAGTACCGATGGTGAGTACGTCACCTACCTTGAGACCGGCGGTGGAAACAGAATAGAACTCGGCCGCACTGGCTGTATATATCCAGACGTGTGAGCTTCCGGATACAGTTGGGGATTTAACTCTGCCCGCAAAAGAAAGACGAGAGGTTTGGAGAGTGTCTTTGACCACACCTAAGTTGGCTGAGTTAATCTGTGAGGGATGATACAGAGAAGAAACTACCAAAACAGTGACGACAGAGGCGGCAACAATAATACGTTTGAGTTTCATATACTTTAATGATCCAATGTTTTAATAGGTTTGTCAACTATCTTCTGTGTTTTGTTTGTGCGGAGAATGACTGTTAAAAATATTGAGGCAAAAATTAGCCCGGCCATGATCTTAAAAGGAAAGAAAAAGATGTCAATGGAGTTTTCGGTATGGGAGTTTTCGGAGTTGATTTGTATGACGGCTTTAAAAAAACCGATTTGGCTTAAATTGGGGCTGAAGGAAAAATTTCTTCCTTCAGTATTAAGAAGAATTCTTTGGGTGTTGGAGATGACATAAACCGGTAAAATTCCTTCAAGATATGCGGGCGTGTCGTTTCTGCCGGTAACTTTGAAGATACCTTTTGTCTCTGAAGTGAAGTTACCCTCGTTTTTTACAGAGGCGGAAAAGGAGAGGGGCGTGATGTTGTCGGCGAGGTAGATATTTCCAACTTTGAAAAAAGCTCCCGTATTAGGAAGGATGCCGCTCTTTAAGATGGTAGGTGGGTTGATGTCCGAGTGCAAAGTCACGAGAAGATTGGCTCCTATGGTGGCACTGACTTGACTGCCTTGGTAAGCAACACTGGCGACATTGGAATAGGTGGTGATCAACAAGGTCCCGTAGAGATCTCTGAGAATCGCATTGGCTGGTACCGAGAGAGTGAGAATAAGCTGTTCGGAGGATTTTGCCTTGACCGTGAAAGGAGAACCGAGCTTAATATAGGTGTTGGCTAAACTAAAATAATTGAGCCAAGAAGGACTTGATTTCATATCAATACTCGGGTTACCCTTGTCATCTGACTGAGTAAAGGGAACCATTCTGGCCACTAGTAGCTTATCTTCGTTATTTAGATTGGTAATAGTAAAGACTTGAGTGATTGATTTTCCGGGTTTGATATTGACTCGGAGTAAGGGTGGAGTAAGAGAAACTCCATAGCTGGCGGCGTGAGTATCGGTGGGAAATAGAGTGACAAATAGAAATAATATTAAAGGAATCAACAGTTTCGTATATTTCATGTTTAGAATGAGGGGATGGCTATATATTGAATATTGTTTTGGTAAGTGCCGGCGGCTTGGGAGCCCGCAATATATATTTTGTAGGTAACGGTGGCGGCTGAGGCAGTAGCGATGCCAGACCGGCTCATGACAGTAGCTGGCGGGTCGATATCTTGGATGGGGAAGGGGCGAAAGTAGGTGTTGTCGACGAAGTCGGCGATATCGACATCGGTGCCCTGGATGTTGTAGCCGAAGCCATAGCGGGCATCGTCGTCCCAGACGGTGGCATCGGTTTGGGTACAGGTAGAGGCTAGGTTGCACGAGGTGTCGGCAATTGTGGGGCTACCATTCAAAATACGTAGGGGGTGATCTTCAAGTGTTTTGACGGTATAGCCATAAGCACTGCCAGTGGTGACGGTTAGAATGTTGGTGAGGAGACTGGGCGTTCCTGGGACGAGACTGCCGTAATTTAGGTCAAGATTAGAGACGGTGAAAGTAAAAGGGGTGAGTTCTCGGACATATTGAAAACCGGCTTTGACGATATACCCGGCTGAGTTGAATTGTCCTTGAGCTGTTTGCCCTACCGTGTCCGAAAGCCGGTAGGTGGTAGAGGTTTTGCTGCCACCCGTTATGTTGACGGTTCCCATATCAATTTCAAAAGAGGGTGAAAACAAGTTGTCGGCGTAAACCGGATAGTGAAAAGAAAATGTGAGAACAATAGATGCTATAACATATAATATAAGACTTGATATGGTGCAAAGTGTTGTTATTAAATGATTTGAGAGATGACTTTGAGCGTTGTGTGAGCGTTGATTGACTGTTTTTGATGTAGTTTGAACAGACATGGTACGACCAGGTGATATAGTAGTGAATGGTGCTTGAGGGGACTGAGGAAACCCGAACATTATATGGACATATTAGGTTTATAATTTGCCCTTATCGGATTCCTTTTCAATGGCCTTTTCCAGTGAGCTGGCGGAGGAATAAAGAGTGATCATGTCGGTCTGGATGGATTTTAATTTCTCAACAATGGCGGGTGGGAGAAAGAGATCTCTGCCTTTGGAATTGAAGTACATGACTAAATCTGTGGTGGAGTTTAAGACAGAGGCCAACGAGGGTTTTGCTTGCCGGGAAATCCAGAGTAGACTTTCGGCTTCGGTTTCGTGGAGAGCGGCTTCCAATACTTTGATTTTACCTTTACTCTCGAGAACTTCGAGAAAATTGCGGGAGAAGATAACGGCGATGGGGGTCATGAGAATCAGAGAAAAGAGATTAATTATTTTAGCTGTGTCCAAAGAATGGTAGTTTTGAGTAAGAAAGATAAACACGATTAGAACTGAGGCGACGGTGGCTTGAATGGGTTCGAAAAGTAGAGCCAGAGCGAAGAAGAGCAGATCCAAAAGAAAAAATAAGGGGGAAATAATGCCTCCAGTGGAAAATACCAATAAGAGACAGATAGTGTTTAGGATGATGGTAGAGGGAAGGTTGATCGTTTTTTGAATAGATGGTCGTGAGAAAAATTTGAAGCCGAAATAGAGCAAGGTAAGGGCTCCGGTAAGCTGAAGATTGTAGATATTAAGGCTAGGATTGGAGCTCCAGAACCAAGCAATCAGAATAGAAAGTGTGAGGTAAATAGTGTGTCGAGTAGCGGAAGACATACTCTAATAATAATACAAATGGAGATTTAGTGTAAATGATTAATCTACGATAGAAAATGATATATATTGTAGTTAAATTAGCACAAAGATAATGCATGTGATTAACAATTCACACCTGTGTTGTTATATTACCGCAAATATATACTGGCTATTATTTGCTGAAGTAAACGGTAATATTTTGCGGAAATCGGTGTGGTGATGAATAGTTGGTGATGTAGCATTTAATAGTATGACGGGTAGGGATTTGGTGTTATGATGAAAATGGTGTCTGAAATTCTATGGAATAAAATAGGAAAATTGACCAAGATGGATGGCGTGTTGATTGTTTTATTGATTATTGGGTTGGTTGTGTCCGTAACAAGTCTTTTTAGAGGCATTACAAAGAGTGACCAGGTTCAGGTGGAATTTTTGGAGGCTGCGAATACTACTTCATCTAATCGTGATTTGGCAGGGAAATTAGTAATAGATGTGGAAGGGGCAGTAATGACTCCAGGAGTCTTCGAATTATCTACCGGGTCTAGAATTAAAGATGCCCTGATAACCGCCGGTGGTTTATCCGAAAAAGCCGATAGATCTTTCTGTGAAAAGAACATTAATTTGGCTCAGGAAATTAAGGATGGACAAAAGATTTATATCCCGTTTGTCTCCGATACCCCCTCAGATAGGGGGTATGTAGAAGCTAAAAATAATACAAAATTAGTGAATTTAAATACTGCAACGATGAATGAATTGGATACCCTTTGGGGGGTAGGACCGGCAAGAGCAGAGAGTATTGTGAAAAATAGGCCATACGCTAGTGTCGAGGAGGTGTTTAGCAAAGGGGGAATGACCAAACAGATCTTTGAGAAGAACCGAGAGAAACTGACAGTCTATTAGGTGATGAAAAAACGAATCTTGATTTTATTGTTATTGTTAGGATTGCGATGTATTCTAGGTTGGTTAAGTATAATTATTTTTGAACCTGGAGAAAAGATAAGAATTACAGGGTATCCAAACACTTTATATCAAGATGGTTCAAAGTGTATCATAAGAATGAGCCAGTTTATATTTTTTTCTGAGGATATTTGTGCAAAGTATCGAGACAACAGGATTGAAGTAATTGGCAATATTGACAAGAGAGTGATAGACAGTTTTGGAGGTAAATTATGGCTTGTCAACGCGAAAATAGAGATAAAGGAAAGAAGTCAAGAACTCAAGAAGTCAAGAACTCAAGATGGGGGTTTTGTAAGTAATTTCCGTGATAAATTGGTCTCTATTTATAAAAAGTCTGTGCCTGAACCGGAAGCGGGGTTAATCGCAGGAATAGTCTTGGGATATAAAAAAGATATAGGGCAAGAACTATATCAACAAATGATCAAGAGCGGGTCGGTGCATATTGCAGTGGCTTCAGGCTACAATATTTTACTCGTTGGTAGTGTGGTTTTGTCTTTGAGCTTTTGGTTTGTGCGACGATCCGTCGCAATTTGGATAGCCTTAATCGTGATGATATTTTACGCGGCACTAGCCGGAGGGGACCCGCCGGTAATAAGGGCAGTTTGGATGGCTGGTATGATGTATGTTGGTCAGATTTTAGGGCGGGGTAATCAAGGCTGGTGGACTTTGACGCTGTCTGCTTGGGCGATGCTCATGTTTGATCCGGGGCTATTGTCGAGTGCCAGTTTCCAGCTATCGGTGGGCGCGAGTTTTGGTTTGATAGTGGTGGAGCCCTATCTTGCCGAAAGGTGGTTGTCTTTATCTGGAGAAGGGTTGACTAGGTTAATGAAAAATTTGGGTGTGACGACAACCTTGTCGACAATGTTTGTGACCATGCCGATTATCTGGTGGCATTTTGGTAGAATGAGTCTTTTTGGTATATTAAGTAATATTTTGATATTACCGTTTGTGCCACCACTGATGATTTTTGGGGTAGGCATGCTGGTGTTTCCCTGGATTTTTTCAATGCCGACATATGCTTTGGCGCATTGGATGGTTTTGATTATTAGATTTTTTGGAAGCTCATGAACTGGAAAAGATGGGGCGCGATAACGATTTTATTTCTGATGCTTTGGTTCTGGCAACAGTGGCCTGACGGTAAGCTTCATATAGTATTTTGTGATGTTGGCCAGGGGGACGCTTCAGTGATCGTTCTGGGGTCATTTCAGGCGTTAGTGGATACTGGCGCAGATGAAAGTAAGGTGGCTGAGTGTCTCGGGAGGTCGATTCCTTTCTGGGATAGAAAAATTGAAGTGATATTTCTGAGTCACCAGGACAATGATCATGTTGGAGCACTTGAGGGAATAAAGAAAAGATATATTATCGGGAAAATTATTGACAAGCCGATGCCGAAAGATGCTGTACGATATGGTAATTTGCGATTTGATGTATTGAAAGGATTTGAGCCTGTGGTAGACAAGGTGATGGAAGGTGGAAGTATCTCCAATGAATCCTCTGTGGTGATGAAACTAGTCTACGGTGACTTTTCGATTCTTTATACCGGAGATATAGATACAGCGACGGAATTAGCACTATCAGAGAGATCAGTGCTAACAAAGACGGACGTACTAAAAGTAGCGCATCATGGATCTAAGTATGGTTCTGCCAAAGAGTTCTTGGAAAAGATTATGCCTAAGTTAGCGATTGTATCGGTGGGGGCGAAAAACAACTATGGTCATCCGGCCAGTGATACTTTGATGCGGTTAGTTGCAGTAGGGGCGAAGGTGATGAGGACGGATAAATCTGGCACTATTTCGCTAGTGACTGACGGGGCAGAATTGAAAGTGTTTACGGAAGAATAAGAAGGTCTTGATCTTTGTGAAAAATGTGTTTACTATGAATATAGATACTTAAAATGTATCTCATGCTTGTGAAACGCTTGGAATGATGGAGAGGGTTGTAGACGTACAATTTGAACCATTATTTATCTCTGATCAAGATCGTTAATTAGCAGGGTTCTAGTTGCACCTTGCAGGAAGTTTATTGGAGGTGTTAGTTGATTAGGGGCGAGGGTAAAACCGAGCCCCTTTTCTATTGGCAAAATCCGCCAGAGGCGGATTGAGTACAAAAAAGACACCCCGTAGGGTGTCTAGTGGCCAGCTAGTTAGCTGGGATGGGGCAGAGTAAAAGAGCGGCGTCGGCGGGGGATTTGACAACTACCTCTTTGTATTGCCATTTAATGGTTCCGTCCGTAAAAATAATCGAGATTAGCTGTTTTGTCGGCCAGAGTAGATGGTCCGGAGCGTACCACTTATTTCGCCCTGTTTTGGATGTAGGACTGATGAATCCGGCTTTGTTTTCCTGGCAGGGTTTGCCATCTTGAATGATGGTTTGTCCGGTTAGTATGAGAACCGAGTCTCCGGGTTTGAAGTCCTTAGGCAGTCGATTCTGGTCGGCAAACATTCCTACTGCAGATAAAACGGCAACCTCAATGACTATGGCCACCAAGAGATACTTGAATTCTTTAGGCATAGAGACCTCCTTTTCGAGTGAATGTGCGTAGCTGAGGATATTATACTATATTCTGCTATGGGGTATGAGTGAGTGCGATTGATACGTTACAATTGAGGGATGAGATTTTCACCTAAAGTTCACAAATTGGGTAAACTGAGAGTAGTCCTCGTGCCTGAGGAGCGGGAAAGTGTGACCGTGCGGGTGATGGTGGGGACTGGATCACGAGAGGAGAATGACCAAGAGGCAGGAAGCGCGCATTTCTTGGAGCATTTTGTGTTTAAAGGGACAAAGGAGTTTCTTGGCATGTATGACATTAACGAGGCGGTAGAAAAAGTGGGAGGAGCTTTCAATGCCTATACCGGCCAAAATGAGATGGGATTCTGGGTAAAAATGGACAAGGACCATTTGAACTTAGCGGCCAAGATTGTTGGACAAGTGGTGACCGATCCCATTTTGCCCAAGGAACACTTTGATAAGGAGAGAGGCACTATCCTGGAAGAGCTTCATATGTATGAGGACAGACCAAGCTCTAAAGCGGCAGAGGAGTGCGAGAAACTGATTTTTGGCAAGACGAATATGGGTAGGCCAATCATTGGGACTGTCAAAAGTCTCAACGAGATGACGGTGGAAGAACTGAGACGATACTTTGATAAATGGTTTGTGGCCGAGAATATCGTGGTAGGGGTGGTGGGAGCCTACGGTAAAGATGAAGAGGTGCTGGAAATAATAAGAAAAGAGTTTGTCTCTCTTATTGGTGACGAACGAAAGACACCTGAAAAAAATAAGTTTGTGTGGAACGAACAGAAGGAACCTAGATTTAAATTGACGAGCCGAAAGGTAGAGCAGGCGGCAGTAGCAATGGCTTTCCGTGGTATCAAAATGAATGATGAACGTAGATGGGCTTTGGGACTGACTAATATGATTTTGGGAGACGGTTGGCTGTCGCGCCTAATGAAGGAAGTTCGTGAAGAAAGAGGCTGGGCCTATGGAATTGGGTCGGAACTTGAAATGTTTCCCGATGTCGGCAGTTTATTTATCGGGGCGGGTTTACCGAAAAATAAATTGAATGAGGCAGTGGAACTAATTATCGAAATATCTTTGGGTCTTGCCGGTGGAAGTAAGTGGCAGATAAACAAAGAGGAGCTGGAGACGGCCAAAAATACGTTTAGGGGTCGGCTGGCTCTGTCCTTTGATAGGCCGGAAGAGGTTCTAGGGTCGGCGCTGGTGGATACGATCTTCAGAGAAAAAATTTATAGCCCGGAGGAGATGGTCGAAAAAGTTGAAAAAGTTACTCTGAAAGAAGTCCAAGACATTGCCAAAGAAATATTTAAGAGAGAAAATTTGAGCGTGTCTGTGGTGGGGAATTACAAGAAGCTGGATTTTAAGATCTAGCTGAGGAAGAGAGGTATAATATCTGCGTTAGCTAAATTGGCACATTGATAGGAGGTATGAATGTTGAGAGTGGTAAAAAAATGTCTTAGGGCAATTGCTTGGATACTTCTTGTTTCGATAGTAATTGGGCTGACTTGGCTTGTTTTGAATACCATTGAAAACAGGCCTGTGAAATTGCTAAATACAATGGCAACACCAACGCCATTTAGTGGAATACTTTTTGACCACTGCAAACTTCCAGAAAATAGTTCCGGTCAGGAGCAGGTGAAAGCCGGGACACCGGTGCCGGTAACTCCGGTCGTTAACGGAGCTGATTGGTCCGATCCGACCGCTACACCAAGTATCGCCATACCAAATGAGACAATGGCTACGGCAGTCAATGTACCCATGGCGACGACAACTCCGTCTATGGAAGGGATTCGGTTGCAAGCGGTCATAACCGATGATTTCAACGGCGATAATTATCATGTTGTGATCGTGGGAGTGGGGTATAGTGAGGAAGAAATTGCCACTGAGTTTGTAAGTATTATTGGTGGACTAAAAAGTAACTTTAGAGATGTAAAGGTGGACTTTACATACATTCTCCAGCCGGTGGATGTCAGTTTTGATAGCCAAGGTCCGAGAATTACTTTTACCCGTGATGAAGACCGCCTGATTCTTACTGAAAGAATTAAGGCCATCTATCCAGCAGACTCGATTGTGGTGGCGGTAAAAACAAACCTGATTGCCGGGTCGTCTTACAATCATGAAAATATTTTGATCCTGACGACCAACAATCCAGGAGCGGTATTTATCGCTACGCATGAAATCGCACATCAGCTTGGATTGGGAGACGGATACAAAACGTTTTACTTTCCCAGAGAGCTTCCAAACAGCGAACTCTTCTATTTAGATGAGATGCCGGATTACTTGGTGCAGGCATTGAATGAACGAGGAGTGACTCCACCCATGTATATAGCTGGAACGTGCAACGGTAGAGTGCTGTATACATTTTACGAAACGAAAAATAACATCATGGGAAATTACGCCCCTGAAGGCCGCAATCCGTGGGGAGAATCTTGGTTTACTCCAATTCAGCTCCAAATAATGAACGATAAAATTCGTGATTTGCGGGGGAATTAAGGGGCTAGAAGATAATTACTTCATCCTCTCACTTAGTGGGGGGATTTTTATTGGTTTGGGGGGGTGTTTGGCCTCGCTCGCCTTGATGCTGGAGCAGATGGGGCAGTAAATGGACTCGGATTTCTGGTTTCTTTTATCTAGGTTTTGTTCGTAGTCAGAGTAAACGAAGGGGTTTTTGCAGTTTTGGCAGATGAGGATTTTATCCGGCATAGTTATTTATAAATGTCACCGCGATAATCGACGGTTTCGATAGTAATTATTTTTTCTTTTTGGTTGTAGGTATAGATTATGCGCAACGGCCAAGCACGGACGCACCTGTATCCCTTGAGTTGCCCTTGAAGGAGTTTGCCCTCAAGTGGATCGGAGAGAAGTGAGTGGATTTTTCGTTCAACTTTTTTCTGGTCTTTGGCTCCAATCGTTTTAATCTGTTTGGCTGCAGATAGTCGAAATTGTATTTCCATTGCTTTTGATTTACCAACCAATTAGCTTATCGGCGTCTTTTGAGGAGATGATCTTAGATTTTTGAGCTCTTTTGATACTACTCATGAGTTTTTTATCGGAAAGAATTTCCATGGTTTCTTGCCAACCTTCAAACTCTTCAACAGACATAATGACTGCCCCGGGTTTGCCACGATGGGAGATGGTAAACTGACGCATATTTTGGCCGACTTCATCAAGGATTTGGTAAAAGTTGGTTCTGGCTTCGTTGGCAGGGAGGGTGGCACTTAGATTGCTCATGAGGCAATAGTACCATTAGTGGTACATGTGTGTCAAGTATTTGGTGGACCTGGGGGGAATTGAAGTCTTCGGTAACATCTGCTGATGTTCCTCTGACCGCGCCTCAGCGCCAGTCGCGCTTCCGGCAGGTTCAATTACCCTTGATTGACAATTAATATCTTCCTCCGCAAGGGAGGAAAATATTATTGTGGACCTGGGGGGAATTGAACCCCCATTTTAGCAATGCGAATGCCATGTTCTACCGTTTAACTACAGGCCCATGACTAGATTTTAGCAAATTCAGCCATGAAAAACCCGCCATCAAGGATGGCGGGTTTGATTTGAAGGCTATTGCTGGGGAGGAAGTAAGTCCTCCGGGGAAATGTAGATGTAAACAACGTCAATATTGTCTTCTTTGATGAAGTTGTTTAGATTAAGCTTGCTTCCCTCGGTATAGTAGTAATTGTTGTATTCATCGCGAATAACATTCTTTTCGCTATAATACGACGGGAAGCCAATGAGCCACAACTGTTTCCAAATGATTTCCATCTCTGGCTGATCCTGGCCTTCGATGATAATCCGACGGATTTGCAGTCGGCTGAAAACAGACTGGATCTGATCATTTGGTTCAGGACGCCATTGAATGACAAAATTAGTGTCGGTTTCGATATACCCGTTCACGGCGGCGGCGAATAGGAAAAATCCTCCGTTTATTTGCCCAGAAACTGTTTGTTCTTTCGCTACCCCGTCGATGAGATGGCGACCGAAGAGACCTGTGCCTGCGAGCTGTTGCTCGCGAGAAGTTTGAGGAGGAGGTGGTGTGCCACAGGCCGACAGGACAAAAATCAGAGTGAGAGTCAATATAAAGAAAAGAATCTTTTTCAAAGTGAACTCCTTATTGCGAAATGGATTGAGATACTGGGGCCTATAGTAGCACGACCGTGTTTGTTTGTCAAGAAAAACTCCCTGTGGAAAACACAGGGAGTGAAATGGTTAGGCTATCGAATAACTCCGGCGTGGAGGAAGTTTTCGAGCTGATTGGGGAAATTGGTCATGTTACCGATTTCCCATTCCAGCCGATCCTGTTCGGAACAAGAGTTCTTCTCAAAGCGATATATCCTTCCGGTGGCGCCTGTGATGGTCATTGGATGATCACTGTTAACTTCTACCCAGCTTGTAGTGTGGGCCCACCAGGCGTCATCACCGATGACGTTTTGGAAGGCCGCCTCAATAATGTAATAGTAACCCTGCTCAAGAGTGAAAGTGCCGGGAATGTTGCTTTCCCAAACGAGAGTGGGGACACAAGTGGCGGGAATAACCTCAATTGTGAAGGCCATCGTCAGTTGATGATCACCGACAGCACAGTCAGATCTGATAGCCAGATCTTCGTGGAGGGTAAGTGTGGTCTGAAGAGGTGTACCCGTCCGGGAATCGGTTAAGACACAGACCCCTTTTTCATCACCGAGGTTGGCGTAGGTGGTGATCGAAACCGCTTGTCCGGCTACGACTGGTTCCGG
The DNA here is from genome assembly GCA_001000865.1 of Candidatus Collierbacteria bacterium GW2011_GWC2_44_18. Taxonomy (GTDB): domain Bacteria; phylum Patescibacteriota; class Microgenomatia; order UBA1400; family MFAQ01; genus UBA10133. The sequence goes on from LCIE01000004.1 coordinate 18,406, forward strand.
TGAGGTAAACAGGCTGGCAGTGACGGTTTCGCCAAAGGCGAAGGCGAAAGTAAATTCCTGCGTGCTTAAATTGCACTCGAAACTTGCCGGATTACCGGAAGAGAAAGTGACTCCGGTGTGGAAGCACCCGTAGGTGCTAACGGTTATCCGTTCGATTGGAGTTTCGGTTTGGTCTGGGGTCGAGGTTGGAAGAGGAGTTGAAACAATCGATATTGACGTCGCAGGCAGGGTTGGCGGGGGGTTTGTTTGACAGGAGATGAGGAGAGTGAAGATGGCGATACATAAAAAGATTCGACGCATGAGACCTCCAGATTTAACGTGCTTGAAAAGATGGGTGAATTATACCTATAATAATCTGAATGAGCAAGCTGGACAGAGGTAACCATTCAGGATTTAACAATGGAATTGTCGTCATCGCGAGTTTTGTACTCAAACCGTGGCGATCCATCCCCCTTCTGGATTGCCGCGCTACGCTCGCAATGACGAACTGGTGGCAACTCGTGAACGGTTACAGCAGGGAGGTTTTTATTTGTCTGGGGATAAGGTAAAATATAAAGAGTGTTGGGCCCGTAGTTCACCGGTAGAATGCGCCCATGGCATGGGCGAGAAAAGGGTTCAATTCCCTTCGGGTCCACAAAATAAAACCCCGACTTAGGTCGGGGTTTGCGTGCTATTTTGTTTCTTGGGGTAGGGTTACCCCCAAAACTTGGGTGAGGTAGGTTTCAATGGTGCGGATAAATAAAGATGTCCCGGTGACATCGTCGATGATTACCCAAATCTTGTCTTGTCCATGGACCGATTCAAAAGAGATGTTTCCAAATGGTCTTCCGTTTGGGTCAAGAATTGTTATCTCGGTTTGCGCTGATGGGAGGCGAGTATTCGAATGAGCCTTGACTCCGGCGAGGTGAAGCGCCCAGATGGCGAGTTCTTCGGGAAAGTTGTAGACTGCAAGTCTGAGAGCGGGAACGAGATACTTTTTGTGAAGTGTAGCTGATGGTTTTGGCTTTAACAATGTTTAGCCACCTTTCGAAATAGATTGTCAATTTTACAAATACATATTGTACACAGTAGAAGAGACTACCGTATATTGGCAGAGGGAGTTGATTCGGTGTTTGTGGGGGGGATCAACTTCTCAAGAGACTTTATTTCTTCCTGAATCTTGGGATAATCTTCCGATGTTGTGCTCGTATATTGCTGGCCGGCTTTGAGGTACTGCAAGGCCAGAGGATATTCCTTTTTGAATTTATAGATAGCCGACATGTTGTAATAAGGAATATCCCAGTTTTGTTTGAGCTCAATCGCTTTGCTTACGAGTCTTAAGGCCTGCTCGGTGTCTCCTAGATTGAAGAAGAGGATACCAAATTGGAGATGAAGACGGGGATTTGTCGGGTCTAGAATTATGGCTTGATTGAGATGAGCTACCGCAAAGTTTTCGGCTCCGTCAGCGCTGCCGATAAAAGATTGGTAAATATCGGCCAGGTTTTCGTGCGAGTTTGCGTTATACGGGTTTAGAGTGGCGGCCAGGCGACCAGCATCGATAGCTCGTTGCATGTAATCGGTGGCATTTTTCTTCTCCTCGGCGGTAGCATCCTTTTTACTGAGAAGACTGAGGGCGAGAGCTTTATAAAATTGTGAAAGGGATAGAGGATAATTGCTGTTGAATGGATCCAGCTGGGCGGCGTTCACTGCCTTAAGATAAGCCCCGGTAGAGTTTGTTTTGACCATAACTCCTGCTTGCCTGGTGGACACAGAGGCAGTGTAGGCCGGAATAGCATAGAACCAGTAAAGAGATAATAATAGTATGGAAGAAAGAGTCATTATCCAAGGAAGGACAAAGGCAGTGGGAGAAAATCGACGGTCATCGGAAATATCGTGATAAATATTTTCCGGTTCTGATTTGGCTGAGATACTGAGGTTCAGGTCTCTGACGTCTTTGAGATTAAGGAGTTTGAACTCGATTGTGATGGCAATAAGGGAAACGAAACCGATAACTAAAGAAACTATTCCGATGGGAATGAAGACGAAACTAATGAGGGTGGAAAAAAGGGCGAGGATCATGAAAATAAACGAAGGGTTATCGAGATTGGTCGATCGATGCTTGATTGAAAGAATGATTGGTCTGCTAAATGAAAAGAGAAAAGCAAGCGTTCCTATGAGACCGGTGGTGGAAATTAGAGTCAGTAGAAAACTTCCCGATTCGACGAAGCGAAGGTTCCACAGTGTATTGTCTAGGTTTAGATAGCTTGGTCGAAGACGAGTAAAAACAGTGAAATAGTTTTCTGGTCCAAAACCGAGGAGAGCTGTTTGCCAATTTTTGAAGGTATCGATGGCAATAGACCAGCTGGCACGATAAGGAAGTAGAACGATAACCGGTTGGCCGCTTTGAGGTAGGAGCAGGGTAAGGTTGATGAGGCTGGCAATAATCATAAAGATAGCCGAAGCAAAAAGAAGGGATTTGGTAAGCCAGCTCTTGGTGACGATTAGATACCCGATGGTGGAGATTAGGATGGGTAGGGTAAAGGCAAGGGCTGGAAGAATGCCTCCGGTAAGATTAAAAAACTTGTTGCTTAAGAGATCTGAAGGAACAAACTTTGAAAGTAAATTGAAACGTTGAAGAAGGGTGAACAGACTAAGTATTGTTGCCGAAGAGATCAATCCAAAGATAATTGAATTAATCAATGCGCGGTTTTTTTGTGAAGAAGTTGATGTGATAAAAATGATGGAAAGAGCGGTAATGATGGCAGTCTGGCCAAAAAGAGAGACGTGCTTGGTGGGACTGAGCCAGACAGAGGAGATGATATTAGCCAGAGTTAAAATGACCAGAGGGAGCAGAGAGGGTGAAGTGGTGAAGGTGAGCTTGCCTCTAGTAAGGCTACGGACACACCAGGCAATCAGGGAAAGGCTAGCCAGAAAACTGACTAAATAAAGTTTGTTGAAGTTAAAAAAATCGGTGGTAATGGGCAAGAAGAAAAGCGGCACCAGGAAAGCTAGAATAAGTGGCACATATCTTAATATTTGGGTAGAGATTTTGTCTAGTATTTGGCGCATACAAACATTTTAGGGATTCACAATGTGGTAGTCAATGTATCGAACGACGTCAGATATAGTGTTGACGGAAATAATCATTTGGCCTTCCTGTTTACTTTTGACCGAGTAGATGGCTTGGTCTTCTGGACGTGCTGTTAGATAAATTTGGCTAGTGGATTTGATTTCTGGATCATTGACGGATATTTCAGCCAGACCGGCTGAGATGGTGGCGGTCTTGTCCGTGATATTGCTATTACTTTCGGGAAGAACACTTGATTGGGTAGAGATGGGTGCCTCTTGGGGGGCGGCTATTAGGGGGAGTTCAGAGTTATTGGTTATTGGTTGTTGAATGGGAGCTGGGGTGGAGGTGGGCGTGTCACGCTGCGTCCCTACATCAGAAAGGATACCTTGAGGTAGGGGGGAAATGAGGCTACCGGTGGGCTGGGAAGATAAATAACCAAGTACTATCAATGATGTGGGAATAAAAAAGAAGGCGCAAGAGGCGACCACAATCGCCACAGATATGGTCGAATGTCCCTTGGGAGGAACAGCATTGGTAAACTCTATGATCACAGTTTCATTTTAGCACTTAATAAACAATTTTTTAAAGTTTTGAGAATAAAAAAACGCCCCTGCGGATGCAGGGGCGGGGGAAACTTACCTAAAGAGACCCATGAACGCTTTCAAGGCGTTGTTCAACAAATCAGAGAACTTTGGCCGGTCGAGGTTATCCAGCTTGGTGACGATGTACTCGTTCCAAGTTGAAGAGTAATACTCGATCTGGACCTGATCTCCGGGCTGAGTCATGGTGATCTCGCGGGTATCATTGCCGACAACGACCGTGAAGAACACGGGCTGGTTCACGCCGGTAGTAGGATCGATGGCGGTAACCATTTGGCCGGTTTTGTCATCCGTAAGGAACATGGTAAAGACGGAATTACCGTCCTTTTGATAAACGCCCACATCCGTCACGTGACCAGTGATTGTACCTCGAGCGCCATTTTCGTAGCGCTTCAGCCAAGCTTGATACTTGACCAAGGCCGTTGCAGGGTCCTTGTCAAACTGTACATCCTCCGAGGTGACGTCCGGTGACGAAGTCGCCAGAACATAGGCCGTCATCTGGTATTGAGTGCCGTAAGGAGGATTGTCTGAAGATAGGGTGGCGAGCCAGCTCGGGTGACCGGAAATGTTGAGGAAGAACAGCTGGTCGACGATGAAGCCAGAGACTTTGATCTTGGCGTTGTCCTGGATCTTGGTGACTACTTGATTACCAAGTGGGAATGGATCCCCGGATACTTGGTAATAGACACCCTGCATGGCATCCGTTTTGTAGTAGATTACGCCGGTCGACGTATTGTCAGCGAGTGATGTCGAGGTGATCAGGTATTGGAACTCTTTCCCTGTCTCCGGCGAGGATACAAACACCGGCACGTCATCCGGCTTGAAGGTATCGCGGCCGCTGGGGTTGAACCAGTCGTCCTTCATATACCAGCCAAACCAGTTAACGGCATCAGTGGCCACGTTGTCGTCCACCTGACGGTCGACCCAAGAGGGACAACTTCCAAAGTCGCACACCTGGTAGTTGCCTGTGGTGACGTCCACGATGGCGATCTTTTCGATCCGATAGTGAAGAACAGAGAAGTTGTATTTTGCAAGACCAATGGTCTCATACAGCTTTCCATCTTCGTCAGATATCTCAATCGTTGGGTCGATTTGGACGTAGTTTTGGTAACCTGCGTAATACATCAGGCGGTGGGTATCACGCCCCCAATAACCTCCAGAGAAATAATTGATCTCATAGTCGACCCATTGCGCTTTGGAATTCGTATCCTCGGCGTCAACGATCAGATAACCGGGAACTGTTTTAACCATTTCGTCCCACGCTCCAGCAAAACCGGAGTTGTAGGTAAGCATACCAAGCCAACGCATGTGTCCACTCACGTCTTGACGAACCACGTCCCCGACACGGTAACGGCCAACCACAGGGCGACCTGTTGCTGTTGACTGGGGCAGGGCGCTGGAAAACAGAGTTTTGGCGTTGCCTTCGCTGACTACCGGTTTGGGGTTATTATCTCCCCAAGGCATCTGGTCGATCGGTTTAGTCTCGATGTTCGCGAAAGCGAAACGTTCCCGGTCGCGACCCATCCAACCACCGACGCCATTCACCACAAAAATGATGAGTATGAGAGCCAGCGCTATCGATGAGCCGGATATTCCGATCATGTGATGATTATCGTCTGAGTCCGCCGCAGCGAAAGCTCCACCGGCGATAGCGTTGATTAGGAATACCGGCCAGAGGTTGAGTAAGCCTCCGAGAGGACCGGCTCCAACAGGCATGAAGAAGTAGACCATCACCCATGCCAGGATCAGGTTGCCAACAAAACTGAGGGCGGTCCACACAATTTTGCCTTTGGCTTCCTTTTCCGAAAACAATGGCGGCACGCTGGAGACAAGAAAGCCTAGCAGCAGGGCATACAAGAACATAGTCATGTTTCTCTCCTTTTGTCAGTGTGCAGCTTGCAAACGCAAGCCACCAATGCATGAGATGATATCATTTTTAGCCTATAAAGTCAAGAAAATCTGCCTCAAAGAGGCGGGTTTGGGAGAGTTATGGTGAGGGGTATGATTATTAAATGGAGCTTAAAAAAGAACGGTGGAATGAGAGTTTGAAGAAGGTCAAGCCGGAGATAAAGAACTTGTATTACAAAGGAAATATTGATTTGCTTCTGGACGAGAGTCCTAAATTGGCCATTGTGGGTTCCCGAAGAATGACGGAGTATGGTGCCAGAGTGATCGAGAAATGGATGCCCTTGCTGGTTGATCGGGGAGTAACGATCGTGTCCGGTTTCATGTATGGTGTAGACCAGGCGGCGCATAGGGCGTGTATAGAGAACGGGGGAAAGACGATCGCTGTTTTGGGATGGGGAATCGATTGGCCGGTAGCGTCCCAAGACGAAGAGTTGTATCAGAAGATACTAGAAGTTAATAGCCTGCCTGCCGGCAAGGCAGGTTTGATAGTGTCAGAGTACGAAAAGGCTATGGTGCCGGAGCTGTGGATGTTTCCTCAAAGGAATCGGATAGTTGCCGGAATATCGGACGCGGTGCTGGTAGTGGAAGGAGCAGTAAGGTCGGGGAGTTTGATCACAGCGAAGCTTGCAACTCAATTTGGGAAGAAACTCTTGGCCGTACCGGGCCAGGTGACGAGCCGGGTGGCGGAAGGAACAAACGGTTTAATCAGAGACGGGAAGGCTAAGGCGGTCACCTGTGCCGAAGATATCCTTAAGGAAATGGGACTATTACCTGGTCAGTTGAAGCTAAAAATTGAGGATATTGACGATCCCATGTTATCTCTGTTGGCCGATGGGGAGAGGTCAGTAGATGAGCTATCGAGACTACTTAAAATAAATGTGTCTCAGGTGCTGGGCAAGCTAACTGAGCTGACACTGTGTGGGATGGTGACTGAGGCTGGGGGAAAGTATAGACTAGATTAGGTTGTAGTTTGACACCTGAGACTGTTTGTGGTATTATAGGGCAGTAATTTCGGACATTTCAATTTTTTTCAAAGGAGATAGTCATGTCAAATTCATCTCGTAATATCGTGATTGGTTTAATGATCTTTTTTTTGGTTGCGTGTGCCCCGTCTGGGGTGCCTGTAACGGCGGATAGCCCAAGGACTTATCCGACTCATCTTGTATGTTATCAACAGGGGGTTGCCGTTGTTGACGCCGTTACAACTGACGGGGTCAGTTTGGAAAGTGTGGATGTCGGGGAATGGATTATTCGCGCTTGGGTATGGGATGACGCCTATGGTCATCACTTCATCGAAAGGTCGGATTCTTTGGCTTGTTCTGAGACTCCGGCCCGTTAAGTTAGATCAGGCCGCCCGTAAGGGCGGCCATTTATTAATTGGATGAAGCTGATAGTTTATAATCTCGATTAACTTGAATGAAGGAGGCTAGTGATGGTATATCTAGGGATTGTAGTGATAATCGTAGGAGTTTCTTACTCTTTTATACGGATCGTGACTATTATCAATCCGTATACCGAAAGACTGCTTCGCATGATTTTCGAAAAATGATTTAAATAAGCAAGAAAAGCGCCCCCGATTTATCGGGGGCGTTAATGCGAACGATCAAAGTGGATTAGGTTCCACCTTCCCTCTTCGAAACGAAGGTGAGCCAGGCCTCCATGTTTCAGGAAGCGATCTCGGGCGAGCTCCACAATGGTTTCTGGGGTGGTATTTTTTCCAAGAGTTTTGTGGGCTCCAAAGAGAGCCAGGTGAATAGCGTGTCCGACGAATACAATCTTTTCGCCAGGATATGCATTCGACATCTGTCTATCGAGCCTATCTACCCGGATAATTAACTCACGAAGTGATTCGCCTTGACCTTCGTGTTTCCAGTCTAGATCGCCCTTTGCAAAGGCTGCTTTCCACGCCTCTTTGTATGCGAGGTTGTGCTGGCTTAGGTGACGAGCTCCGTAGATATTTGCAGGTCTTTCCATCTCTCTAAGATCCTGTTTGATGATGGGCGAGATGCCTAATATTTCCCCGATGATTCCGGCTGTCTCCTCTGCACGGGCGAGTGGACTTGTGAATATTCGATCAATTCCGTGCCCACTTAGTTTGTGCTGGGCTCCTTGATACGCTTGCCATCTACCTTGAGGTCCTAGTTGCGTCTCCAGTCTTTGTCGACGTGAGGAGGCACTTCCAAGACCGTGTCTAAATAAAAACCATTCTGCTTCTTTGGTCATAGGGACCTCCTTTTTTTGGAATGTGGTAACGTGCGAGTATGGGAATTGTACCACAAAGGAGGCTGGGTTGCAAGTATATAGGATAGGTTCGAGATCGTGCTTGTTGACATGAGTGTTGCTATAAGCTAAACTCCACTAGTTTACAAGGTTCGAGATCTTTGACATAAGGAGGTCAAGATGAAGAGATCTTTTGTTTTATTTTTACTTGCCGTTTTCATTTTGGCCGTTATTCTGTCTGGATGCGTGCCTAGTGAAACAGGTACCATTTCGTTTACCACTCCCACGTTTGGCCAGATCATCCAGGAAGATTTTTTGGAGGAATCTCCTTCGATTCCTTTGGTGGTTAGCTCAACCTATCTGACCGATAAAGTGGTGCACTTTCTTATCAATAACCAAGAGTCTTATGACTGCTTGGTGAAAGCTAACGCAGTCAATCAAGTGTGCCAATCAATACCCCTGAAGGTTCCCGGTGAGTATATCGTTATTGCCGAAGTCGATCTTCAGGACGGCTCGGTTGTGACCAGTGAAGTGCGGTTTGATTGGATACCCGAAGAAACGGGTACCATTTTGTTTACCTCGCCTTCTCCGGATGAAGTTATCCGGGATGGCTATCGGGGAATATCTTCTCAGAATATTTCTGTGAAGATGAGCTCAACTTTCCGAAGGGATAAGCTTATCCGATATACTGTGGGTGGTCAAACAGAGGCTGTTTCGTGTTTGGTAAAAGCCAACGCTGTTGATCAGGAATGCCCGCCTGTAACCTTGACCGAATCGGGTGAATATACAATTACGGCCAGTACTGAACTCATAAATGGCTCCTTTACCACCAGAAGGGTCACGTTTAGCTGGGAGCCTTACACTAGTCTGGATAGGATAATGATCGAAATTGGTTGGTCAGACAGTCCCGTCAGAGGCTATTTGATATCTTTTGGTATCCTTGTCTTCATCATTACCATGATAACCAGCTTGATCACAAAAGATCGGGCTAGAGTCTCAGTGGCAGGTACAATTGTCACTGCGATATCGATTTTGGCATTGTGTTTTTTACCAACTCCAGGTTTGGCGGTTTCACTTTCTTGTTGGTTAGTGCCGCTTTTAGTGGTTCTTGGTTCGGTAGCATTTTGGTTGGTTCGCCATCCTCGGCCAGTATTGGTGATTGGTGGTTTGGAAGATGGCTCTCAACTGATTTATAGTACTCGCCCACGAAGGGGGGAGCCAAGAAAGACAATCTTTATTGATGAACGAACAGTCGCTATTGATGAAAATACGGTAGAGGGTGAGATTGTGTCAAGTGTACCCATTAACAAATTGGAGGTGACAGATGAATGATATTCTGTTGAGGCCGATGATGCGAGTTGCTGCTGATGAAAATGATCTATTTATGAAAGTGCAGGGCAGTGTAGTAGTCGTTCCTCGCAGTCAGAATCCTGATTGGTTGGAGAAAACTGAAATCTCCATTGGGCTGGAAATTGAAAGAGTAGAAAGATATATCGAAGAAGGCAAAAAACCTCTTTTGAGGACGAGGAAAGCTATTCGAACCGGTTCGTATTTTGGTGCAGAGAACGTAGAAGAAATGGGTCCTGAAGCGTTATTTAGACTTCAGAATACGTTGCTGCATTTTCAAATGGCTAGAAAACGCTACCGCTATCGTCTTCATCCCGAATTTTTGTCTTGGGTCAGGCAGGATGGCTTGCCTTGTTTCATGACTTTAACTTGGGATAGTCCAGATTTTACGATATCAGTGATACCAGATCCATCAGGGGATCCACCGCAACACAAGTTTGATATCCGTCCCTATTTGCATCCGGACCTTGCTGTCCAATATACTGGTGCGGTAAAAACTCTGTTAAAGTTGGCGCAAGTGAGTCGAAGTAGCAGTGTAGGCATCTCTGCTCGTTTTGCCGGATCAATTCCTTTGACCACGAAGCGGAAAATGGAGAAAGCTTTAGAGTCCGGTTTGTTCGATCCTGATCATCTCTATCTTGCGGCGATCGGCCCGGACGTGTGGTCCATGCAAAAAACTCCGCGTGTGGAAAAGGACCCCATTGTTTTTGGCGGTGTGGCCGGACCCGGCAACGTGTATCAATTTTATATGATTGACATCTTTGATCCGACTCCAATTGAAAAAGCCGCTGCAGAAATGTATTTGCATGATTTTCCTGGCAGAGCTTAAGTTTCTGAACCCCCCGCTACTAGCGGGGGGTTTTCTATGGAAAATATTATATATAACGGGCACCCACCAGGGGTGCCCCTACGTATATACTGAAAGAATGCTGGCGAGAATTGAAAGTGTCGCTTGTGTGGGATTGGAAAGTTTTTTAGTGGAGGTCGAGGTAGATGTGGCCGAGAAAGGCTTTCCCGGATTTAGCATTGTTGGTCTTCCGGATAAAGCTGTGGCCGAAGCGAGGGAGAGGGTGAAGACGGCGCTGGTGAATAGTGGTTTTGCTTTTCCTCAGAAAAAAATTATCGTAAATTTGGCTCCGGCGGATCTACCCAAAGAAGGGTCGGCCTACGATCTGCCGATTGCAGTGGGTATCCTGGTGGCGAACAGCGACCTTGACCTGCAGGGCCAGGCCCTGCAGGGGTTGTTTTACGGAGAGCTGTCTTTGGACGGTAGTTTGAGACATACTAAAGGAACTCTTTTGGTGGCTTTGTTTGCCAAGAAAGAGAATAAGAAAAGAATTTTTTTACCGGTACTGTCGGCCAATGAAGCGGCAGTGGTCAAAGATGTCGAAGTAATTCCGGTCAGAAATTTGAAAGAGTTAATTTTTCATCTACTTGGTGAAAAAAAGATTGAACCGTTGAAGAAAATAGAAATAAAAAGTTTGGTGGAGGCGGCTTTGCCCGAGTTTGATATGGCGGATGTGGTGGGACAAGAAACGGCCAAAAGAGCTTTGATAATTTCGGCCGCCGGAGGACACAATATCTTGATGAGTGGTCCGCCTGGATCGGGGAAGACGATGTTGTCCAGAGCCTTGCCCGGAATAATGCCTCTCATGAGTGAAGAAGAAAGCATGGAAGTGACGAGAATTTATTCGGCAGCGGGTCTGATGACTGCCGGGGAAGCCGTGGTAAGGCGAAGACCTTTTCGATGTCCCCATCACTCAACCAGTATGGCCGGACTAATTGGTGGCGGAAGTCGGCCGGTACCGGGAGAAGTGTCTTTGGCCCATCTCGGAGTATTATTTTTGGATGAAATGGCGGAGTTTCCAAGAAGTGTTTTGGAATCGATGAGACAGCCAATGGAAGATGGTAAGGTAGAAATATCCCGAGTAGCTGGCAGAGTAGAGTATCCGGCTTCTTTCCAATTGGTAGCGGCGGTCAATCCTTGTCCTTGCGGATATTTGGGGCATCCGACCAAGGAATGTAAATGCTCAATACGAGAAGTGGAGAGGTATAAGAGACGGATCAGTGGGCCGATTTTAGATAGAATTGATCTGCACATAAATGTACCGGCGGTGGAAACGGAAAAGATTTTGGGGACGGTGGAAAAAGGGGAGAGCTCAAAAGAAATTAGAGAGAAAGTAATGAAGGCGAGAAGTAAACAAAGTGAAAGGTTGGTAAAGTTTGGGATTTTTTGTAACTCTCAGATGAAAAACAAGCAGGTGAAAGAGTTTTGTAGATTGAACATTGATGGTGTTCATATTCTACGTCTGGCGATGGAGAAGTTTGACCTGTCGGCTCGAGCCTATTTCCGAGTTTTGAAAGTAGCTCGGACGATAGCTGATTTGGAAGAAAGCGAGTCGATTTTGGCTGGGCACATTGGGGAAGCCTTGCAGTACCGCGAAAGGGTGTTTTGACCTCCCGCGTCATCGCGAATCTCGTACTCAGAGCCCTGCCTGCCGGCAGGCAGGTGTGGCGATCCAGAAAGTTACGAGTTTCTCAGTTTGACGATAACAACGTCGTCATTGCGCGATTCGTACTCGAACCAAAGCAATCCATCCCCTTCTGGATCGCCACGCTACGCTCGCGATGACGAAAGTGCGAAAGTCGTAAAAGTATAAAATGGTTTTGTGAGTTTCAAAAGAGTTCCGAGTGTTTACATTATGGCTAACTTTAGGAATGGAACCTTGTATGTAGGAGTGACTAACAACCTACTGAGACGAGTTTGGGAACATAAAAATGATTTGACGGAAGGCTTTACTAATACATATTCTGTTCATACCCTTGTTTATTATGAATTTTTCGATTCAATGATACAGGCAATAGAAAAGGAAAAGCAGATTAAGTCTGGATCGAGGAAGTCAAAACTGAAATTGATCGAGAATATGAATCCGGAGTGGGTCGATTTATACGAAAGTCTGATTTGATTGTTTTCTGGATTGCCACAGCACTGCGTGCTTCGCAATGACAACAATGGTCATCACGTGGAGCAACGCGACCTGCCTGCCGGCAGGCAGGCGTGGTGATCCAGGTAACGGGGTATATTCGACGATATGCTTGGATTTTTTGTGGTTCCTGGATTGCCACAGCACTGCGTGCTTCGCAATGACGAATGTGTCGGGAATGACGATGGTTTTTGAGCACAAAAAACGGCCGCCTTATGGCGACCGGGTGGAGCTACATTTCCTTGATTTGTTTTTCGATTTTTTCGATTACGGCATAAACTTCGTTTACAACTTGGTTTCGAGGTAGACCGATATTGATAATGGGGCTAATGTTTTCGATTAGCATTCTCGTCTCTCGACAAAAGATTCTAAAGCAACACTCTTTGCGCACAGTGACAGCGTCGATATTCTGAAAATCTTCAATCCTGGAACCTTGTGATTTGCGAAAGCTTTCGTCAAGAATATTCAGGGTGTCTTTAACACCTATCAACATTTTAGCTAGTTGCTCTGTATCAAGCGGTATTTTTTGAAGCCGAGTCTTTAGAGATTCACAGAGTGCCTGAAGCGCATCTTTGTAAACCTACTCCCACTGCTCTGAAACAGTTCTTTCAGAAAGTTGTTTCATTCTGGCCGCTTCTTCTCTTTCGAGAACACTAAGGACGAAAGCCTTTGCTAAATTGATCTTGTTTGGTGATTTGTTCAAGATAGCCTCCTGTGGCTGGAACCTGTTAGTTTTGGATATCTTTCCCGAACAGGCTCTTGATCCATTGCCAAAACCTTTTGATCTTCGACTCACGAATGATCACAATCGGAGTAGGGTTACTCATATTTGCCTCCTGTGGCTGAAAGATTGAGGGGGATTAGTTACTTAAAGGACTGCTGAAGGTCCTATAATAGCATAAAATCGTACCTAAGTCAGTTTAAGTAACGTTCTTGGTTGCTGTAGACGACGTTTTTTGTGTTTTCCAGTAGTCCCATACTTTCTTTAAGTCGGCTATCGTTTTTGTTCTGGTA
>LCIE01000005.1 GCA_001000865.1 Candidatus Collierbacteria bacterium GW2011_GWC2_44_18
TAACCGAATACTTTCATTAAACCAAATATTACCCGAATGTCAAGCCACACACCCCTCGCTGGATGCCTGCCCGCCCGTGGAGGGGGACCATTTTCGAACCATTTTCATTAGGTTCTATCCTTTGATGCGGTCGACGGAGATGGTGCACTCCCCTATCAGGGCGGCGACTGCCTGGATTGCCACACCCGCCGCGCGGTGGGTTCGCAATGACGAAGATGTTTAGAACTTGTTGCGAAGGAAGGTGGGTATGTCGAGATCGTCCTCGATACTGACCTCGTCATGCTGAAGTTTGTATTTACCGGCAGGAGAACTCTTGGGAGGATCAACTATCTCTGAAGTTGAGTCTTGGGGTGCTGATGTGGATTCGGAAACGATCGGTTTAAAGTAAGTATTGGAAGGGGCGGTAGAATTAAAGTGACGAATACTATCGAAGCCGGCGGCAATCACGGAAATTTGAATGTCCTCCCCTAGATCTTCTCTAATGGTAGTACCAAAAATGATATTAGCGTCCGGATCGGCAGATTGTGTGATGATAGAGGAAGCTTCATTAATTTCCGAAAGGGTCAGGTTCTCTCCTCCCGCGATGTTAAAGAGGATGCCTTTGGCGCCATCTATACTTACCTCAAGTAATGGAGAACTAATGGCGGCATTGGCAGCAATAATAGCCCGTTTTTCTCCGGACGAACGACCAACCCCCATGAGAGCGGAACCGGCGTTGGTCATGACCGATTTTACGTCTGCAAAATCAACGTTTACAAGCCCAGGAATAGTAATTAAGTCAGAGATACTTTGAACTCCTTGTCCGAGAACCGAATCGGCCGTTTTGAAAGCATCCAGAAGAGTTTGATCCTTCTTGACCACGTCCATAAGTCTTTGGTTAGGAATGATTATCAGTGTATCGACATTTTCCTTTAGCTTTTCAATCCCCTCTTCAGCCTGTACTCTGCGGCGAGCTCCCTCAAAAAGAAACGGCTTGGTCACGACCGCGACTGTAAGAGCCCCGATATCTTTTTTGGCGATTTCGGCGATAATCGGTGCGGCACCAGTACCGGTACCGCCACCTTCGCCGGCAGTGATAAAGATCATATCGGCTCCTGAGAGAACTTCCTTAATTTTTTCCCGGGATTCTTCTGCGGCCATTTGGCCCACCTCCGGATTTGACCCTGATCCAAGCCCTTTGGTGCTTTTTTCACCAATTTGTAATTTTATATCGGCATTACTAGCCAACAAAGCTTGCATGTCGGTATTTACAGCAATAAACTCAACGCCCTTGATTTTTCCGGAAGAGATCATAGAATTGATGGCGTTATTGCCGCCTCCACCAACTCCAAGAACTTTGATCTTGGCAAAAGTATTTGTATCTGGTTTGACTAGACCCACTTTATGGTAAGAAAGATTTTATAAATTCAACCGCCTTCCCAACAAATTGTTTGCCGGGAATTCTCTTTATCATACCAGATAGCTTTATTCCACTAGAGGGAATTTCATCTTTTCTTTTGTAGCCGTAAAGAACCAATCCAACAACGACTGAGGAGATCGGGGTGGATATTTCTTCGACCATCCCGGATAAACCGTTTGGGGTTCCAATTTTGGCTGGTAGCTGCATAACTCTTCGACAACTTTCAGTACAATTAATAGTAAGAGAACCGCCACCGGTTAAAACAACACCGGCGGGTGTCTGACCTTCAAGCCCTGATTGTTTGAAAGTATTGTTCACCATGGAAAAAATTTCATTCAGGCGTGGCCTAATAATACCTTCACTGATAGTTTTGCGGGAAACTTTTTTGACGTCTTCGCTGATACCGAGCTTCAGAAGATCTATTTCATCTGTGACTTTTTGTTCATCCTCGTCCCTTTCATGTTTTGGACGACTAACGAAATGTTTAATTTTTTCCGCACTGTCGACACTTATCTGTAGGCCGATGGCAATGTCGTCAGTAATTTTCTTGGCTCCAATAGGAAGTACCGATGAATAAACACACGATCCTTCAAGATAAATACAGACGCTGGTAGTGCCGCCTCCGATATCCACCAGAATTACACCAAGCTCCTTGTCGGTTTCGGACAACACAGACTCTGCCGATGCTAATCCGGTGAAGACCAGGCCAGAAACGTTGGCTCCTAGCTCACTGACACACCTGGTAACATTCTTGATTGAAGGCGAAAGACCGGTAATAAGGTGGGCCTCAGTTTCCAAACGAACACCGGACATACCCGTAGGGTCTTTAATACCTTTTTGACTATCAACAATAAACTCTATTGGTAACACGTGGATAATTTCTCGCGAACTGGGAAGGGAAACGGCTCTGGCGGCTTCGATTACTCTAAAGACATCTTCTGAAGTAATTTCTTCTTCTGCCTCTCTAATCGCTACTAGGCCGTGAGAGTTCTGGGAAGCAATCTGCTCCCCCGAAATTGAGACATAGGCTGCATCAACACCAATACCGGCCATTCGTTCGGCAGACTCGACACAATCGGTAATGGCACTGACACACTCTTCAATGTTGACTATTTGGCCTTTGCGAACTCCCTTACTGGGTACCGTAGCAACACCAACAACATTTATTTTTGAACTATCCTGCGATGGTACTGAGATCAAACAAGTTATTTTGCTCGACCCTATATCTATTGCATTTATCCCCTGCATTTTTGCCATATTATCTTATGATAGGGTTTTTAAATCGTAAATCAACCACTTTGGCATCTTTCTTAAGAGTAACAAGATAAGAGTAGGACTTAATTGCCTCACTTACTCGGCCCTCATCGAAAGGTACAGTAACAATAATATCAGGTTGGCCCGTCTGACTCAAGAAAACTCTCTGACCCAGGATGAGAATCGTCTTAACGTTAAGATATTTGTTTACTATTTTTATGAACCGATAAAGAGATCTGACCGTCTCTTCGTCCGGCTTTTTGGAAAGAATGTATTTTACCTTTGATTCATCCGTAGCCACCGGTGTCATACGACCATTATCCCATATACCAAAACTACTTGAGCTAGCGTTTTGGATATATGTCTCAAGTTCCTCTGAAGGTTTGGGCCAGTTGGCGGACTCGGTTGACCCAGGATCTGCATCCATTGAAATAATGGGTAAATCTTTAACTAGAAAAACCATCGTAAGGACAGGTGGATTGCCACCGTCCAAATTTACTTTGAGAGTGTTAAACATTTTAAAACCAATACCGACTTTTTCGGCCGATAACAAATCGACCAGCTCTCTCGATAGCTGTTTTTGGTTCAAGAATAGAACGTTTGAACCGATTAATTTATCCAGTTTTTGGATTATTTCCGGCGGACAGAGTTCCCAATTGATTTGACACTCAGTTTTGTTGATAATGAAGAGACTGTTAGCTAGAAAAAGAAACAATATAAATAATAAGAGTGGGAGGAGGCTCTTGAAACGTTTAGATCGATTGACGGATGATTTGGGCAATTTTGTCAGCAGCATTGGTTACTAGTTTGACGGAAGCTTTTTTTACAGGCTTCTTAGATAATTCTATGATAGCTTGATATAAACTGTCCGGAGTCAAATCCTTTTCCTCTAAGATTGAGCTGCCAATCTCCTTAGCGGCCAATTGGGCGTTGAGATACTGCTCGTTGTGAGAAACCCAAGATATTGGTATCAGGACCGCCTTTTTGCCAAGCACCATCAGCTCGTAGACGGTATGCGCCCCCGACCTACTAACGATGATCGAAGCAGAACGAATGTAAGTAGCCGCCTCTTCCGCAAAGAAATAGGGCGCATAAATATAACGATTCTTATATTCTCCGAGTTTTTCTTTGGTTCGTCTAGCCCGTTCCAAATCTTTGGTCAAAGTGCTTGAACCTGTCTGATGAATCACGGTGAACCTTTCTACCAATTTGGAAACTATCGGGAAAATTGCTTGGTTGATGAGATGAGATCCTTGTTTGCCACATGTTATATAAATTAATTTGGGGTCAAATTTTTTAGAGTATTTATTATTAAGTAATGCCTTCCTAATGGGCAAGCCGACCACCTCTGATTTACCTTCAGGGAAATTAGGAAGAGAAGAAGTATGTGTCAGAAGAATTTTACTTACAAAAGGGGTGATGGCTTTGTTTGCCCAACCTGAGATTACGGTTTGTTCGTGAGTGATGGAAGGTATTCGGAGAAGCCAGCCTACGATAACTACCGGTACCGAAAGATAGCCGCCGGAAGAAAATATCAGGGCAGGCCGATAGCTAAGGAGATAAACAAGGGACTGGAGGAAACCAAAAACTATTTTTAGCCACTCCGTGATATCAATTTTTTTGTAAAACTTACCGGTTTTTAGTTCTAAGAACTTAATACCGGTGCCGGTAATTTCCTGATATTCGGCAGACAAACTTTTTTCACCACGAGCGGTAAATTTGTGTCCGATCCAGATAATTCTAAAACCGTCTTTTTTAAGAATCTTGGCCACTTCAAGTGCACTATTATGATGACCTCCGGTAAAAATAATAAGTGGCTTCATAACCTTTTGGATAAATTAATTAATACACCGAGAGCAATAAAATTGGTTACCAAGGATGATCCGCCATAGGATATCAACGGGAGAGGTATGCCCGTTAGAGGGGTTAAGGCCACCATAGAGCTTAAATTTACAAATATTTGTAATAAAAATAAGAGAGAGATAGCGCTGCCAAGTAGTTTATCAAACTTATCACCCGCAGACAAAGAAACCTTGAAAGATGCCAACGTTAAGCCCACTAGAACGATTATAAACAAAGTACTTCCTATGAACCCAAATTCTTCAGCAATGATAACAAAGATAGAATCGGTGGTTGCCTCCGGAAGGTAGGCATATTTCTGGCGAGATCGGCCGAGCCCAACTCCGCTCATACCGCCTGAACCAAGACCATAAAGAACTTGGTTGATGTGATAAGAAGAGCCTAAAGGGTCACTGGTGGGATCCATAAAAGTCTTAACCCGAGTTAAACGATAAGGAGAGGATAAGATAAGCAAAGAGATGGCAGCCAGGAGAATCGCACTAAATAATAAAATCTCCTTCAGCTTGGCGCCGGAAAGGTAATAGGTCAGGAATGATACCCCAATAATGATAATGGAGGTACCCAAATCAGGCTGTAGCATAATCAGAAGTGAGTTAAGACCAACAAGAAGAAGAAACTGCTTGATATTCCTATCCACTTCTAGCCATTTGGCGAGATAGATAGCAAAAGAAATTTTCAGAAGTTCAGATGGTTGTAGAATTGCCGGGCCGAGTACTAGCCATCTTCTGGCGCCCATAAATTTTGAACCAATTCCAGGGATCAGGACCAGAACCATTAATAAAAGAGTAACTCCATACAAGAGATGGGCGTTCTTTTTGATCCAGGGTATCGGTATATTAGAAGTGATCAACGCAGCAATGATTCCAACAATTAACCAAAGTGCTTGCTGCTTAACGTAATGAAATTTATCGCCAAAAGTGCGATATGCATCTATTACGGAGGCATCATATATTGCCAACAATCCAAAACAGGCAACGATGATGCCTGTAAAAAGAATTGCCAAAGGCAGCCTGTTTTTTGAATCTTTTCTCATGGCTAAATAATGGATAACCAGATTCCAAATATAACGAGCATAATGCCGACCAACCAGGCTCTTTGGACAATTTTTGGTTCCGACCAACCGATTTTGAGAAGCAAGTAATGTAGAGGGGCGATGGGAAATATCCGACGGTGAAAGAATTTAACCCAGAGGATTTGTAATAAACTACTAAAACCGTCAACCAAGAATGGCAATCCGACTATCATCAGGGCAACTACTTTGCCGGTGAGGAGTCCGACCATGGCAAAGGTGGCTCCAAAAGCCAGAGCCCCCACATCTCCCATAAAGAGACGCGCCGGGAATACATTAAAATACAGAAAAGCGATTAACCCACCGAGCCAAAGAGCAATAAAGATGGAAAGTGGGGTATCTAATATGGAAGTCGACAGTATTAAAAAACCAAAAAGAGAGATCATGAGGAGGCCAGATGCCAGACCGTCCATGCCATCGGTAATATTGACCGCGTTCGCAAAGGCTACAATCAAAAAAGCGGAGGTGGGAATAAACCACAAACCAAAATGAATAACCCCAAAAAAGGGTATATGAATGATGTCTATACCCAAATTAATAAACATCATGGCACCGATAATGAGACCAAGAACACCCTGAATTAAAAATTTATAGCTTGTTTTTAGTCCGGTATAACCCTCTTGTCTATCCAGTTCAAAAAATTTGATAATATCGTCGTATAGGCCGAGTAGACCGAAGGAAACGAAGGTAAAGAAAATGATGTTTATCTCGTCGTTGATGGGATAAACATGAGTGATCTCAAAACCAAGTCTTCGAAGTAAAGGTAGGGTAAAAGCAAAGATAAAACTGGTTACTACCAGGATGAGGAGACCACCTCCTTCAGGTGTTCTAGCCTTGGATCTGATATGAACCGAGGCTTCGTCGGTTTTTTCTTCAGCTACAGCGGTGTGATTTTTGAAAAATTTTAGGTTATAGAGGAAATTTACAAAAGGAACAATCAGAAAGGCGTGAATGATAAACGAAGTAATTAGCACTCCAAGTAAGATATCCATATTTACAACGCGCTAATTATCTTTGGTATAAAAATTAGCGATCCGACAATTAAGGCCATTGCGGCAGAAACCAAAACCAATCCTGCCGAGACATCTTTGGCAATACGGGCATCCTCCCTACGTTCCAGAGTAATGAGATCGACCATGGATTCGATGGAGGTATTGACCATTTCCGCCACCAGAACCATATTGACAGTGAAAACCAGGGTCAACCACTCGAAATAAGAGATCGAAAAATAGATTCCAAGAAGGACGGCACAAATAGTAGCCAAGAGATGGAAACGAAAGTTAGGCTGAGTTTTGACGTTATGAACAAAACCGTCAATGGCGTGCGCGAAGGAGACCTTGTGGGCTCTAATTCTACTAAACATTAAATCTATTTTAATCTTTTTGGCGTTTTATAGCAAAAGTTGTTTGGCAATGCCAAACCAGAGCGGTGCCGCGGTTTCCGAACCCCACTGCGAGGTTTGAGGCTCTCTTAGAGAAACCAGCATGGTGTAGCGGGGATTCTGGGCCGGGAAAAACCCGATAAAACTGGCGATTGTTTTTTGGGGATCATAATGGCCTTCAATGGGAATTTGTGCTGTGCCTGTTTTCCCGGCCACGGACATACCCACTGGCTTAGCCCATTTGGCCTCTCCAGTGTCGACAGCCGTCACCATTATTTGAGTAATTTGAGAAACGGCTTCGGGTCCTAGGACCTCCCATGTGACAGGAGTACTCCCATCAATTAGTGTGGGGCTAATATATTTGCCGTTGTTCGCGATCGTATTTAGAGCCGTGATCATTTGTATCGGAGTGATTGCTATTCCTTGGCCGAAGGAGTTGGTGGCCAAATCAATATCTCCATATTCTTTTCCATCGCGGATGGTTCCGGCGACCTCTTCCTGAATTTCAATACCGGTTTTACTACCAAACCCGTATTTCTTGAGATAATTGGAAAATTTGTCCGGCCCTAATTTGCGGGCGGCGAAAACCATCCCGGTATTATCGGAGTGAACAATAACGTTGGTCATATTTAACAATGGATAGTATTTTTCATCCCATGTCTTGATGGAGTACTTACCGATGATGATTGGACCTGAACAGATGTCGCATTGAGTTTCCGGAGTAACAGTTTTTTCATTTAGAGCCGCGGCCATAACTAGCGGCTTAAAGATGGATCCCGGCTCAAAGAGATCAGAGGTCATAGGATTTTTATAAACGCTTTTGCTGAAATCGGAAAATTTTCCTGGATCGTAATTGGGATAGGCTGCCATAGCCCGAACTTTGCCGGTACTGACTTCCATGACGATTACGTTACCCGCTGATGCACCATAGCGGGCCAAACCTTCTTTTAACATATTTTCGACAAGGTATTGAACTTTTTTGTCGACGGTTGTGTTGATGGACTTACCTTCGACCGCATGAAGAAATTGATAGTTACCAATCAGAATAGGGTTTCCTTCTCCATCCTTTTCGGTACGGATCTTCCCTTCGCGACCCTTGAGAAGCCTGTCAAAATAACCTTCGATGCCAAAATATCCCTGCTCTTGGCCAGCGGCATCCTGACCTACAAAGCCCAATATTTGAGCGGCCATACTGGACTCTGGATAAAAACGAACATATTCGTCTTCGAACCCTAGCCCGGCGATTTTATTACTTTCAATTTTTTCTTTTTCTTCGGCACTTAAATAGTGTTTGAGAGATACCCATTTTGAACTGAGGGATAAACGATCATGTAAATATTTCCGCAGATCACCTTCGGTACTGGCTTCTTGGTCTGGAGTGAGTGAAGAGAGTAACTGTTCGATTAAATCATTATCTGGGATAACAAGTTGAGGCTTGTAAATAAATAAGTGATAAAGATTTTTGGTGCCAGCCAATATGCCACCATCAGAGTCTAGAATGTTCCCCCTCTTCGCTTTTAGAATTGTGACCATTTGATGCTGACGGTCGGACATTGCTTGAAGTTCTGGTCCGCGAAGAATCATCCAGTAAAACAAACGGGTTATAAGAATAAAAAAAACAATAGGAATTAGTAAGGTAATAACCCGAAGACGGTTATGCGTTGTCCCTAATTTATTTAACATGAATTATCTGGAGGCAAAAGTAGAAGTGGCAGGAACAAAAACAATACTTTTTGACCTAATAAATCCACGATCTTCAGCCTGCCTTTCGAGACTAGAGAGAGTGGTGGATTCCTCTATCATAACAGATAGTTTTTGATTCTCTTTTTCCAATTTTAGCGTCTCGGTTTCTGATTCACTCACGGCAAAACCTTGGGTTGACAGGACGTTGGTACCGACGAGATTGATGGCGGCCAGGCCAAACAAGATGACGCCCGAAAAAATGAGGACTGTTTTATAACTAAATAATTTTTTTTGCGAATCGTAGTTTGGCACTTCTGGTACGTTGACTGATTGTTAATTCTTCAATCGAGGGTTCGATTGGTTTTTGGTTAATAGCGCTGAGAATTCCTTTGTTTTCGAAATCGATAATAAAATTTTTGACAAGTCTGTCTTCCCCAGAATGAAAGCTGATGATCCCCATTAGGCCGCTGGTTTTGAGTAAATTCGGAAGCTGAGGTAGGAGCAAGTGGATATTTTCTCTTTCTAGGTTGACGGCCATGCGGAGAGCCATAAAGACTTTGGTGGCGGGGTGAATACGTCCATGCCTACCGGCAGGTAAACCTTCTGTCCGAAACTTTTTGATCCGAGTAATTAGATCACTAAGCTGTTTGGTAGTGGTGATGGGAGCAATTTGTCTTTGTTTGGCAATGATGCGGGCAATGGGCTTGGCAAAGGGTTCATCCGCCATGGAGAAAAGTTTGACCAGTTCTCCTTCATTCAGGACTGCTAGGAGGTCAGCGGCGGTCACCCCAAGGGTTTGATCCAGTCTCATGTCAAGTAGTTCGTTCCCTGAAAAGCTAAAACCTCGACCCTCTGAAAGAAGCTGAAACTGAGAAGGGCCTAGGTCCACCATAACGCCGTCAAAATCCGGTAAAGAAAGTCTTTTGCTGACTTCGGTAACTTTGGTGAAATTACTCTGGATGATTATCCAGACAAAATCTTTGGGAACTCGAGTGTTTTCGTCCTTACTGTCGATAATAAGGGGCTGAAAATCCTTGATATAATCGGTGGCTCGTTTGATAGCCTTTTCGTCAACGTCAAATGAAACAACATGGCAACCGGACTCCAATGCCTCCTGCGTGTGGCCGCCATCTCCCAATGTCAGATCAAGGAAAAGATAGCCGGGTTTGAATCCATAAAGATGCTTAAGTTCGCCTTTATATGCTGGAAAATGACGCTCAATTATGTGTGTCATATTGCTAGCGAGGCGAGGGCGTCTCCGTCACTAATTGTTTGCGCTATTAAGTCAAGGTGCTGATGGTATAGCTCTTGGTCCCAGATTTCAATTCTGGTCAGAGACCCGGCGACGACCACCTGCTTTTTTAGATTGGCTTGATTCCTTAGATATTCCGGTATGAGAGTTCTTCCTTGTCCGTCCAAGTCGAGATTGACGGCTGATTGCACTAAGAGACGTGTCAAATTTCGGGCCGCCGGATTGGTCAATGGTAGGGAGGCCAGCTTTTCGGAGAACTTCTGCCAATATGAGCTGGGGAAAAGAAATAGACATCCATCCAGCCCCGAAGTGATGACTCCACCGGATGCCAGTCCTTCTCTGAAGGCCTGTGGAATAGCCAAACGCCCTTTGGCTTCCAGTCGATGGTAGTAGAGTCCAGTAAACATAATTCATAGGCAGGCTCAGTGGTATTTATAGGTTACTTCACCACTTGTCACCACTTTCCAGTATGATACACAATATATGACATGTCAAGGGTCTATTTGGCCTCAAAACTACATGTGGAAAGAGAATGTGAAAATAAAAAAAGCAGAAATAGTATGATTATGTTGTGAATAACAAAGAAGGGTTTGTATTGATGGATGTTTTGCTTGCAATGGCTATCTTGACTGTTTTGGCTACTGGTTATTTCTTAAATTCTCGTGGATATATAGCAAGAGCATACGATGTTCGTCGAAAAGATGATTTGAATAATATCCAGATATACCTTGAGTCGTACTACGATTCCTTTGATACTTATCCAGAAGACTTGCCAGACTGCGATCAAAGCCTAACCTTCAAGCAAAAAAAAGTCTCGCCATCCATTCCCTGCGATCCTACCACGAAGCGACCGTACTATTACGAAACACAGGCCGATGGATATCAATCTTACAAAGTCTACGCACTACTAGAAAACACACAAGATGCGTCAATTGAAAAAGTTAGCTGTACCAAAGGGTGTGGCCCGTCATGTGCATATAACTACGGCGTTTCGAGTCCGAACGTAATTCTGAATACCTGTGATGTCTACTATGTCTGCGCTCCCGGTGGTGGGAAGGAGGGTAGCTGTGAAGTGTATGCCGATCCAGTCAAGAGTAACTGCCCAGAATCATACAAGAACGACCCAACTTGCAGGAATGCATGTTCTGATCCTAAAAACCGTTGTAAAAACGCCTCGGGAAAATTTGTTCCTAAGTAATATTTATGAGAAAGAATTGGGTATCCAAAACGTGTAATGAAAACTATTTGTATAAAACGATAGGGCCGAGAAGGTATTAGCTTAGCCGTAACTATGATCGTGGGCTTGAATAGTGGATTAGTTTGTGATAGTATTCGCCCATAGTCTTTTGCCCCTTACGGGGCATGAGCGGCCTTTGAATAACTATCCCCAAATTCCGAAAGCTAAGGAGAAAGAAATGACCTCACTTCATGTCGTCTCGATCAAGAAGACTCAGCCTCGTGCTACGTGGGTGGAATACACAACCAGAACCTTGCTACAGAACAAGGCGATCGAAATGTTCAGCTTCCCGATGCAACGAATCGACATCGTCGACCTGGTCCAGAAGCATGGTATCGCGATCGCCATGATGGTGGTCGAGCTGAATCAAACGAAGCATGTGAACAATGTCTTCGTAAATCCGTACAATGTCAGCATTTCGATGTTCGATGGCTTCGTGGTTGACAAGCACATTGACGCGATTATCGAAAAGATGGTTTTGAACTCCGCCGTTATTGAAGCTCTAAAGACCCGAACGCCGGTGCAAGTCGAAGCTTTTCCAAACCAGAATATCCATGATTTCCACACTAAAGTGAATTTGGCCGGTAGTGAAAGTGGCCACTTTCACCGACCTC
The DNA here is from genome assembly GCA_001000865.1 of Candidatus Collierbacteria bacterium GW2011_GWC2_44_18. Classification (GTDB taxonomy): domain Bacteria; phylum Patescibacteriota; class Microgenomatia; order UBA1400; family MFAQ01; genus UBA10133. The sequence continues at coordinate 11,750 of LCIE01000005.1, forward strand.
TACGCACCTCCAACATTGATCTGCTCAAACTGAACAGTAAGGGTCGGTCGATTGTGGAGAGGATCATGAAGGTCCCCGGTGTTGTCGAGGTGTCCATCTACCAATACAGTCTGACGGTGGAAAAAGCCGACCTGTTCGACTGGTCGGAGATCGAGCCGGCCGTCTTTGAGGCCATCGCCCGGCAATTTGGTGATCTGAAGATCACCCGCAAGTAAACATCTGTTCGTCACGCCCCGCATTTTGCGGGGCGTTTTTATGAGATTATTTGTATAGGACGATAGGGCCGAGAAGGTAGAGGGTAAGAGATTCTTTGGAGCCCTGTACATCGTCACGAGTGATCTCGGCTTTCATTGACCAAGGTTTTTGATTGAGAGGTAACTCTGACCATCATAGATAGCGGCAGAGACAACTCCTGCCTGGTTAAAGGTAAGTGTGCCGGAAATTACTTTGTCGTTGGTCGAAGAAAACACGACAGGGTAGAGCAAAATCTCTTTTTCTGATGGTTTGGGAAGTCCGAACGAGTTAAGCATTATCAAATTTTCTTTAGCCGTAAGTTTGGAAGGCTCAAAAATAACCTTGCCATCGGGCATGTTTTTCTGGCCGGTCAAAAAAACAAAATCACCCTTGAGAATATGGGTTACGTCTTGGCCTGGGAAAGTAAGTTTGAGTTTTTCTGTTCCAGATTTTAGATCTTTATCAAAAGTACACTTACCACCGGTCGAACAGCTACCCAAAATAATTGCTTTGATAAAAGTACTGGCGATGGGTGAGTCAATTGAGGCTCTAGCACCTTTGAGTAGATCCCCTGACTGATATTCCACATCTATCGAAGCGGACTGGGCTTTGTCGGCGCCAATAGTGACGAAAGTAAATAGACGATTGGTGGCATGAGGAACCAAAACGGTAAATGGACGTTCCGAGAGAGCTAGTTCGTTGACAAGCAGTTTGGTAATAAGTGGCTGATTTTTATCGGTTGCCGGAGTGGTGGAATTTTTTTTGGCCCCACAGCCGGCTAGAAGCAAGGCAAATATAAAGACAGGAAGGATGTGTTGGATTTTCATGTTGAATAATTATTATAGATTCCGGTTCAAGCCTGGAATGACAATGAATTGATTATATAGATTGCCACGGTCGCCTTAGGCGACCTCGCAATGACGGTGCTCGTTATTTTATATCTTTACTGATAATTTTGCGATTCATAATGACTTCAAAATAGGTAGACAAATTATCTTTTTCGGGAAACTTTGGCGGAGGATAACCGAGATGGCGAAGAAGAAAAAGCCCAAAACGACGGCTAAGATCATTAACGTCTCTCTGACCTTCAGCCTTTTCCAGCCCGCTCAAAAATGATTTCAGGGAAAGAAAGATTTCTCTATCCTCAACGTCAATTGGTAAAGTGTTGGTGAGTATCTCCGCGATAGTCATCGAAACACCGACTTTGGTGTAGTTGGATTTAAGGCCTGGAAAGAAGGAAACCGCTTCGACTTGATGCAGGAATCTTGGGCTATCTCCCCTACCAACGCTGAATTTGATCAAGTTAAACAGGTCAAGATGAGATGATTTTTTAGAAGTGGGGCGTCTAACTCCCCGGGCCATAAAAATACCCAGACCGTGATTTTCGGAGATAATACTGATAAATTTATCCGCTTCTCCCGAGTCAACGACTCGCACGATAACGCCTATATCGGAGTAGGAAGCGTTCACTTAGTTTAGGGTCACTTCCTTATCTTGGTCCACATCAACAACTATCTGACTACCATTGAAAACAATGGTGTGCCTGATGGAGGGAGTGCCCGGTTGTTTTTGAATGTACATCCTATAGGTAGAGAGTTCCAGGGGAGGCAGTTCATATTTGAAAACTATTTTGCTACTTGACTGTGGCCTCATGGTAAAGAAAGCTTCAAAAACTGTTTTATCCATGTCTTCAGAAACTTGCTCCTTGACCTCGGATCCGACTACGGATAATAACTTTGAGCCTTTGGGAACTAGTAATCGAATGTAATCTCGATAAACACCATTTAAACAGAGCTGACCAGCTTCCAAATTGCAGTTACTGCCTTTCCGAGGATTGTTATAGTTGATAGATACTGTTTTGGTGACGGTATCTCCGGATTTTTCTATTTCCTGTTCAACCTCACGAGTGATATACATATCCGACTTGGCTCCGCCAAAATTGGCATCATTGATATGGAGATAATCATAAGAGTATGCCCGGATACGGCCGGCAGCGTTGAAATCCTCGGCCACTTTCTGAGTTTTGTCCTCCATGAAATAAAAGAGTAGGTGCTTTTGCTTGATAGCATCGAGAACTACATTTACCATCTTTGGCCAGGTGTGTTTGGGGCTGCCTATGGCATTAGCCATCATAGAATGCATCAAGGGTCCGAGAACGGCTTTGCGACCCGCCCTTACTCCAGCAACCGGTCGATCAGCAATTTGTTCGAGAGCATAAACTACCTGTGGGCAATCACAAGCAGGATCATTTTCGGAGCTAAAGTTTCCCCAGCCTCCGACGCCAATAGGTCCAATTACCTTCAATATTTCCACCGGAAAACGAGTGTCGATGGCGATTATGCCATCCGGTTTCGGAAAACCGGGAATGTCACGATAATATTTATAGAAAAGATCCATAGAAACTTTGTAATCAGGCGACATATTGGAATTTCGAAGATTTAGATAAGTCTCATTAAGATATTTTTTAACCGCCTCTGGCGCAGGAACTTTTTTGTTAAAACGGGCATCGAGATCGTAAATATCAAACGAGGAAAGGGGCTCTATCTTACCCTTGGTAACTCTCAAAAATGCGTATGCGGTCATAAAACCTCCAGTGGGGCGGAGCTCGGCATCGTTCTGAAAAAGTACCATGTAAGTTTTGGAGTTTGGATTTCCAAGCAAGTCAGGTAAAAGTTTTATCAATGGCTTTGCTTGGGACAATAATTGAGAAGATTCTGCGACGGTTGTTTTTACTTCAACAATTTTGCTTCGGATATTTTTTCCGGAAATGCTTTCCGGATAACGAGCGGGGTCTATCTGATCGAGTTCTTTTTGAGCAGCAGCCATGTCAGCCTCGACCTTTTCTAGGTCAGGACTGATTTTATCTAAGGTCTGAGCCATAAAAACTATCCTGTCTTCGATCGATTGAGCTTTGGGCTGGCCGGAGGGTGTAGCGATGTCTGTTTTGAAACCTAGCAGATCGGCATAAGGCTCTACCGAAGCAATTAATGTTTCAACTGATTTAATTAAATATTTCCCCGCATTTATACCGTGTTGACCATCTTTTTGGTAGGCACCTAAAAAGGGAATGAAGCTGGTCCAGCCAACTTTTTGATATTTGGTGTCTAGTTCTCCCATTAACTTGCTCAAATTCTCAGCTTGAAGCTTGGCAGCGATCAAATCCTGACTTTGAAATGCGGTAGACAACTTTGTCCCCGCTTCTTGGAGGGCTTGTATGTTGGGAACAAAAGATTTGGAGGTGAAATAACCATAAATTCCAAACCCACCAAGTAATAAAATGATGGCAGCTAAGGGGATGAGAAAATATAGAATTTTTTTGTTGAACTTAAAATTGATTTTCATAGAAAATATTATTTACCACTTACTAATCATAGCAAACGGTGTTTTGAGGATAATATAAATATCATACAAAACGGATCGTCTCTTGGCATAATCTGCATCGATAGCTACCCTTTGATTCCAAGGAATTTCATTTCTTCCGGAAACCTGCCAGGGGCCGGTGATTCCGGGTTGGGACGAAAGACTTTCTTTGATAACTCCAGCGATAGTTTTGCCATATCTCTTCTTAGCATCCAATAGTTCCGGTTCCACGTAGGCTCTGGGACCGACGATACTCATCTCTCCCCTAAGCACATTAATCACCTGAGGCATTTCGTCGATGCTGGTTTGGCGAAGGATTTTGCCGAGCTTAGTAATTCGGGGGTCTTCGTCTAGTTCCAGCTTCCAGCCGTTTTTTTTGTATTTTTCGAATAGTTTGGGATAATGTTTCCAAAACTCTACCGCATGGACCTCTTTTCCCTCAACCTCAAACATTTTCATAGATCTGAACTTATACATATTAAATATTTTTCCATCCTTACCAACGCGTTCGGGCTTGTAAAATACGGGACCTTTTGAATCCAGCTTAAGTAGTATAGGGATAATGATCCAAATGGGAAGGAAAAGAATACCCATAATCATAGCTCCGACAATATCCATGATTCGTTTTAAAATATCGTAAAACATAATGAGGTAGGTATATTTTAACCTAAATTGTTATAATAATCCTCTAATGATACCTGTAATAATCTGTGGAGGAGTAGGTGCAAAAATGTGGCCACTGAGCACACCCATTCTCCCAAAACAATTTTTGCCCCTAATCTCCGATCGTTCGTTGTTTGAGCTTAATTGGGAAATGCTAAGAAACAGATATCAACCTGAAGAAATCTTTATCCAAACCAACCAGGAACAGGCAAAGACAATCAGGAAACTAGTTCCGGAGGTAATTGAAGGTAATATATTTATCGAACCAGAGTCGAGGAATCAGGGACCGGCCACTGGTTTGGCGGCCGCTTTGTTAAAAAAACTAGGTAGAGGTGACGAACCTTTTTTCTTGATACAGGTGGATGTGTTGAGAAGCCCAACCGAAAAGTTCTTCCTGAGTATGGACCTGGCTGAGAAGCTGGCGACCAGCTCAGATCAATATATCTCTGGGGGGTTTGTGCCCACGAGGATGTTGAAGGGAGTCGATTTCCTATTAAAGGGTAAGCAAATGGGTGAATTGGGTGGAGCTAAAGTGTTTGAGGTGGATGAGTTCGTCTATCGAAACGATATGGAGAAAATCCGAGAGTATTTTAAATCCGGCAGGCTTTTGGTTCATACGAACCACACTTCCATGACTCCAAATAATTTATTAAAAATGTTTCATAAATATCGCCCAGACTGGCATGGTCCTCTGACAAAAATAGCATCCGGAGCAGACATAAGAACCGAGTTTCAAAAAATGCCCAAAGGCGCTTTGGAGGAGGTCACAAAAAAAGCGATTCCCGACAAAAAGTTCTTGGTGATCGAGCACACATTCGAGTGGACAGATTTTGGAACATGGGAGTCGCTAGATAAATACTACGCTGATAATGACATGTCACCAAGAAATGGTGGAACCGTGGAAGTAGAAAGCACCAACTCTTTCTGTTACAGTGAAAATAAAATGAAAATTGCGATTATGGGTTTAAATGATATCGTGGTAGTGGAAGGAAATGGTGGAATCCTAGTTTGCAAAAAAGATAAATGTGGCAATGTGGGATTGATCGCCTAGTGTGGGGGTAGGAAACGATAGTTGAGATGGTCGATCACCTCACGAAATTGAGAGGAAAAACTATTAAAGTTAAATCTCCTTGCGTTTCTGAGACAATCTTCGGGAAGGATCTTCTGCTTGTTAAATTTACCGACTGTGGCGACAAGTGATTCTGGACTTTGAACGTCAAAAAAATATCCCGTTTCACCGGCAATTACCGTTTCCAGGGCTCCCCCTTTGGCGTATGCAATGACGGGGGTTCCCGAAGCTTGTGCTTCGATGGGTACTAGGCCAAAATCTTCAACCTGAGGAAAAATCAGAGCCCGGGCGTGACGATAATATTGAATAAGACGTTCGTCATCTACAGCCCCGACAAAAGATATATTGCTTCCAGCCATTTTTTTCAGCTTTGCCTCCTCACTTCCGGCACCAACAATAACCAATGGAAGTCTCAATTGGTTAAAGGCGCGAATGGCCAGATCGACTTTTTTATAAGGGATCAATCTGGAAACAATTAGATAATAATCCCTATTATCAGATGTTATTTGTGTCTTTGAGTAGAATTTATCTTCGATTGGCGGGTAGACAACTTCAGAGTTTCTTTTGTAGTATTTTTTTACCCTATTTTGAACTTCATTTGATATAGAAATGTACTCATCTGGTCTTTGAGAAGTGACCAGATCGACTAATTTAAAATACTCTTTCATGGCTTTGGGGATGAATTTCAGCTTCTTGTCTTCTTTGTAGTCTGATTCGCCACTCCAAAAATATCGGGTTGGGGTAAGGCAATAACACACGTGGAGTTGGTTTGGTCTGGTAATCACGGATTTTGCGTCACTACTTGTAACGCTAATGACCACATCAAACTCCGATAGATCGTGAGTTTCGAAAGCTAAAGGGGCAACGGGAGCCAACCACTCATGTCTGGCTCTAAGTGATGGGATTTTATTCAGAAAGGTTGGTATTATTCTAATACCCTCTGCCCACAAGGATGTCTTTGGTTCGTGGACCAGAGTGTAGACAGGGGCGGCTGGGTAAAGACGATGAAGTGATAACAAGAGTCTTTCGGCACCGCCGAACTTATTGATACGATCATAGACAAGTGCAACCTTCATTTAAGAAATTTATTGTAAATCGCAACAGTTTCGCGACCCATCCTAGCCCAAGAGTATTTCTTTGCTTGAAGTGGCCCCACATTAGAGAGTTTTTCTCTAAGATCGATATCTGAGATCAAGGTCTCCATTTTTTCGACCAGGTCTTCGACACTATCAGGATCAAAAAATAGCGCTGCTTCTCCGTAAACTTCCGGCAAGCAGCTGGCGTTGCTGGAGATTACTGGAAGGCCGACATTCATTGCTTCCATACCGGTCAATCCAAAACCTTCCATCTTACTGGGGTGAACTAGTGCCAGAGCCAGACTATATATCTTGGAAACGTCTTCGTCAGCTAAAAATCCCAGTTGTTTTACCCAATGGCCGACACCCTTGTCGAGAATTTTCTTTTGCATCCTCTCCCAAAATACCGGCCTGGCTCCAATGAGAGCCAATTGCAGATCTACTTCTTTAGTCTCATTGTGTTTGATTATGGCGTTGATCAAAAGCTCGACATTCTTGTGAGGATATGTGCTTCCGGTATAAACGACAAAAGGCTGAGATAAACCGTATCGAAAAAGAATCTTGTTTTTTTCGGATTCGGTGAGCCTCACTTTTGTAATTCTACTGGAGACAGCTTCGTAAGTAATACTGATCTTTTCCGTCTTGACGTGAAGCTTTTGAGAAACATCTTGCCGAACAAATTCAGAAGGAACAATTATGTGGGTTGCCCGGCGGACAATGTTATGGGTTAGGAATATATACCCAAGCCTTTTGATAAAATATATCCAAGGTTGCCTGGTGGTGGTTTCTTTTCCTTTTGACTCGTGTTTTATCAAATCGTGGATAGTAAGAATGAATTTCCCCGGATAGAAAAGCGGGGCGTTGAAGTGAGGTATGTGGAGAAGATCTAGTTTCTCACGAGTAAAAATAAGGGGGAGCACTATTTGCTCAAGAAAACCGTAAATGGGAATTTGGGTGACGATGACCTTAACTCTCTTCCTGTTTTGAAACTCCTTTGCATGACTGGAATCCAGAAACAAAACGTAATCATTTTTGGTGTCGGTTCTAAGAACTTCATTGACCATCTCGGTGACGTAACGACCTAGCCCTGCGTGTTCCAAACCATAGAGACGAGCATCAATGCCTATTCTCATTTTGTCAGCTTGTGTTTTAATATCCTGATATTTCCGAGCAAAGTAATTCCGGCGATTACAACTGCGGTGACAAAGAGAGGATATTTGTTCTTATAAAACTTTCTATAAAATATTCTCCAAGCATCAGTAGAGGCTTTGGCCACCCTTAATCGGTTAATTTTGCTGGAAATGGCTATCTTGGAGGTTTCTTTCCTAAGACCTGAGGAGGCTCCCCTTAAATGAAGAGCGCTTACTTTGGGGTAGTAAATGATTTTATATCCTGCTTGGTTGATACGATAGCAAAGGTCGATATCTTCTCCATAAAAGAAGTATGTTTCGTCCCACATACCAATCTGACGGAATAGTTTGGAAGGCATCATCAGATACGAACCCGCGGCGACGGGAATTTGATGAATTCTATCGAGGCCACGGTTGCCCAAGTGATAACTATTGAAAAAAGTCGATTTGGGAAAAAGACCGGAGAGGCCGGAGAACTTGGTAAAAGCAGCCCAAGGCGTGGGGTATCCACGATGGTTGTCGTGGTCAATGGTACCGTCCTTGAGAAAAAGTTTGATGGTAACGGCACCTACTTTAGGATGATCTTTGAGAAACTTACAGGGCTTAACCAGACTATAGCGCTTAACGACGGTATCGGAGTTTAAGAAAAGAACATGTTTGGCATTACTACCATCAACCCCGATGTTGTTACTCTTGGCAAAGCCAAGATTCTCCGAATTGGCAATGGTAAGAAGGTTGAGGTGTTTTTTTTCCATTTGGCCTAGAAGCTCTAAGCTCCCGTCTTTAGAACCGTTATCGACTACTATAATCTGAAGACCATCTTTAGGTTGATCGGCCTTAAAAACCGAGTTAAGACAGTCTTCCAATAATTGCTGGGTGTTGTAGTTGACAATAACTACCGCCAAATCGTATTTATATTTTTTCATTTTTTACCGAGTTTGTTGTAGAGGGAGTCGAGTCCCTTGGCGATTATCCGCCAATCGAAGTTCTTTTCGACATGGCGCCTGGTTGACAAAGCAAGTTGCTCTGCCAAGCGGGGTGATTTTATCACTTTTACCAGTAAATCAGCCATTTTTTGAGGTGTATTACCAATTAAAACGTGTTTGTTATCTTCGACCATTAGTCCCTCGACTCCTACTTTGGTAGATACGATTGGTAGCTGGCTAGCCATGGCGGCCAAGTTCTTGAGCCGAGTGCCCCCCGGGCCCTTGATGGTGGAGGCAAAGACGGTAGCATCGTGCCAAGCGTTAACTAACGATTTGGAGTCATCCTCTGGTACCGACTTCACCAGAATATCTTTGTCTTTGAGATCCAAAATATCTTTGGGGACGTGCTGGCCGATAATCCAGAGCTTTATTCCCTTAATCTGTTTTTTGACTAGGGGAAACACCTGTTCGATCAATAAATGAGCCGCCTCGACATTCTGTAACCATTTAAAATTGCTTATCTGCAGGATGGCTTTTTCCTCGGTTTCCCAATTAGTCTTTTTTCTAAAAAGATCCAGATTAACCCCGTTTGGAATTATTTCCACATGCAAATCTGGCTCAAGCGTGAGCATTTCTCTCTTGTCCGCTTCGGAAACAGCTACTACTTGCGAAGCCTTACGCCAGTAGAATCTCTCTGAGTACTTCATTTTTTCAACATCTATTTGGAGTAGGGGTTTAAGATACCAGGGAGCCGTTTCGTTGACATAGTGTTGATAAACTAGGTATTCGATTGTCTGATCAACCAGAATAATAGGTAAATTTGTTTTAGGGATACTGGGCATGACATAAAAAGTTTCGGCGTGAACCAAGTCGTACTCTCCTGTTTCCAGCTCTTTCGTGACAGCCTCTTTGACACCTGGAGCAAAATTGCGAACGATTAAAAAGGGGTCGAAAGAAAAGCCTGTTTTAAGAATGTTTTTCAAGGTCCATGGCGTGGCACTTCTCTGAAAAGTCATCACCTTCTTGCAATATTTCAGCAAATGCTTGATGTTTTTATCTTCTTTGGGATCCTTAATTAGAGATACCAAGGTAATCTCGTGCTTTTTGCACAAATGTTTGAGAAGATTCTGCGTTCTGATCTGCCCACCGGAGCTATCCGGATAAGGCAGATAAGGAGTGAGCATCAATATTTTCATCTATTTGGTGAGCTTGATGATAATAAAACGATCTGTTTTCTCAATTAAAGTGTATTTGTTCTCCAGGGTGCGAGCTTCATCATCGTAAACAACAGAGACATAATAGGAGGCTCCTTTAGCTATTTTGTCTTCAATGTCATAACCGATGGGCCAACCGGATCGATGGGTTTGATAGAGAAAGGCAGTATCGCCGTTGTATGGCGCGATCACTTTGACATCTTTGGGTGTCAGCCTTTCGACTTCTTTTCCAGCCTCAACTATCGGCCAATTATTGACCTGATAGTAACCTTTTATCTCGTACCAGGAAAGGGAAATCATAGAGACGAAGATAATTACCGTCATCAGGATCGTAAGTAAACGAGAATAGGTGGTCCGAGACAAGCTTAGAACCAAAACAACCCCCTTAGCCAAAATAAAACAAATAAAGGGAATAATAATGGCTTGATAATAATCATGCTGGACATTTCCGCCCGCAACAATCGAGAAATAAAGTAGGATACCGATGGCCCAGAGCCAGTAGGAAACCCCCTCCCTCTTAGGTTTGGCGATCAGTCCGAGCATTAGGAAGGCTGTGCCATAAACACCTAGAATCAGCTTACCAATCCTTTCGCTAAACAACCATCTAAACCATGCCGGCCGAAAGCGGATACCACTGGAATTTAAGAGCCAATCGCTTGCCGGAATACCGGTAGGATAACTGAGAATGTGGTATCTCCACCAAATAAAAGGCGTAACACCTAAAATGCTAAACAAAATGATATCCAAGGTGTTTAGCTCAGCCTTGGCCCAGGAACGGAAAACTATGGCGGCATGCGGGATGGCAAAAAAGACCGCGAATGGTTTGACCAGGATCGCTATGGCGAAAAGCATTGCGCTAATAGTGAGATATAGTCTTTTCTTAACTCCTACGCTTTCAGACATTTTGATGAGATACCAATACGAAGCCAATACTGAGGCTATCATCATGGGTTCAGGCAGAACCACTCGTGAATAGTAAATGTTAAAGGGAAGTATGGCCATGAAAAGAGCAGCGATAATACCAACAAAGAATCCAGAGAGTTTTCTGCCAATTAAATAGACAAAGTAGATCGAGATGAGTGATAAGAAAACCGAGGTGAGACGGCCTGCTTTATCGATGCCCCAAGCGGGATGAATTTTGTAGATACTGTAGTGAAGAAGATTGTAAAGTGGAAATTCAACCATGCGATAACCATTCGGATTGTCTTTACCTGACTGGATGTTGGAGTTGTCGTGATAGATGGGAACCGATAGATTGACCCCTTTTTCAATAAAGTTCCGGCTGACAGATGCAGTGTCGGCCTGACGGAAAGAGTGCCAATCGGCTATTGGATTGTCGATTTTGTAGAGCCTCAGAAAGAAGGCCAGAACCAATATCGAAAGAATAAATATCTTCTTGATCATTTTGATTGTGCACTAAATGCTAATCCCATAAAGGCCCAAAAAAGTATGGCAATCTTGCTTGATTCAAAAACATCAATAAAAGTAGCTGTGGATAAGAATGAAACAAAAATACCGATAGCAGAAATAATAATTATTTTGTCTATACCGGTTGCCTTTTTTATCTGGTAGAGTAAGAATTTTCCGATACCCAGTAGAAGAGCCAAGAAAGAGAGCAAACCCAAAAGCCCTGTTTCACCTAACGCCCGCAGATAATCATTATCGGTAGCCAAACTAATCGATGAATAGCCCGTACCAAGAAATGGGTTTTTGTAAAAAGCCCGGATGGCTCTTGGCCACTCGACATTTAGACGAATACTGGTGGAAATGTCTTGAGGAGTTGTTGGTGCGGGGTTATTGGTTATTTGAGAGGCGTGAACGGGTTTAATTAACAACTGAGAAGATCGTGAGGAGACGAACTGAAAGATGCTTTTGAAACGGCTAATATACTGGGGTGAGGTGGCGATGAAAGCAAAAATCAAACATATAAAAACGAATCCCAATAGATATCGCCGGTATAGGTAACAAACCACACAGACCGAAAGCACCAAGCTGACAAGAGAAATCCTGGAGCCCGCTTGCATAAAAAGCCAGAGGAAAACGACAAACAGCGCCAAAAATGGTAGTCTTTTGAACCATGAGTTTATCGAAGCACTGATGGCGATTAGAAAAGTGAGAATCATGGTGAGGTAGACAGCCAGATCGTAGTGGCCGGCAAAAGTACTATTTAAGGTGACTCCTGGACGAAGAAACATGGCAATACCCTTACTTGATTCGGCGTTCATGGTGGAGATGACAGGAGCTTCGAAATAGATCTGGGCAATGCCGTATAGAAAAACTCCGATAGCAGGAAGTAAAGACAGTTCTAAGAAGTAACGGCGGGTTCCCGATTCCCTACCTGCCCAATAAATGAGGAAGAATACAGACATGTACTCGAGACGTCTCGCTAAATGAAGCAAGACCAGGAGAGGTTCGACGTTCTTAGTTATTAGTATCGCAGAGATACTTGATATTAGAGAAACGAAAAAGAAGACGCCGAACTGAAAAGATATTGGAGGGAACTTGATTTTTTTTTGTACCACGAGCCGAAGGAGGAAAACACACCAAACCAGAGCGATAAGAAAATCTTCGGCCCTAATAGCCACATAAGTAAAGGGCACGGTGAATAAGGGGAATTTTGGGTACAACGGAATAAAGATTAAGACCGCCGCTAAGAGATGTTTATAGAATGAATTTAAGAGCATGGAAGTAGGCCTTGCGAGCTTTTTCATCACCTTTGATTATCCCAAATATTAATAGCCGAAGCAATGAACCGAAAAGGAAAGCAAATTTAACTAGAGGAAGCTGCCAGTAAGGCTTGTGTTTCTTCCAAAAGTAGATCATATTTAGTATCTCCATTGTCAAAGCAAGAGAAGAACTCCCCGAAGCCCCACCGATATGGATTATGGTGGGATCATCAGTGTAGAAAGTGGGATACCCTATTTTTGCCAAACGATAACAAAGCTCCATTTCTTCCGTGTACATAAATATTTTTTTGTCGAAGCCACCTACTAGATCAAACAGTTTTTTGGGGACGATCATGAAAGCCCCTGTGACCCACTCATGATGTTCATCCGATACACTTATAACTTCCCCTTCTTTTTTTTTCCTTAAACTATCGAGGAAAAAGAATCCTTGCTCGTGAGGATGGATTGATTTAATTCTCTTCCCAATCACAGGCAAGTCGTCTAAGAAAAATTGCCAGGCAATGAGATTCCAAAAATTTGGAAAATATCCGCCTGAGGGCTGAAAGGATTTATCGAAATTTAACAACCTGCAGGAATAAGCGCCGAATTTGAGGCGTTTCTTGACGATTTCAACCGCTTCTTTCAAGGCATTATCAAAAATTAAAGTATCGGAGTTTAGAAAAAGCAAATACTCTCCCCTGGCTCTTTTGGCTCCTAGATTGTTTCCTCTGCCAAAACCTAGGTTTTCTTTAGCGTCTACCAGAATTAGCTCAGGCTGTTTCTTGGAAAAATTCCGAAGCATTTCTAGGGAGCCGTCTTTGGAGCCGTTGTCAACTACAATGGTTTCGAACTTAATTCCTGTGGTGTATTTGAAGATCGACTCAAAACAGTCGTGCGTAATTTGCTTGGTGTTGTAGGAAATAATGATGATGGAAAGATCGATTTTTGACATCGGTACTTATTTGATGGATCCCCGCATTCGCGAGGATGACAGAGTGTGTAAAAAAGATAAATATACTAGGTAGGTGGCAGGGAATATCAGAAACCAAATGAGCAGTCTGGACCAAAGAGATGAGCTGACCGGTCTCAGAGTGATTTTGGCGTCGTAGACGACCCCATGAAGTGATATCTTGGGGACGTCTTTCTTGGCTAGAGTGGCGAATCGGGGGGCGTTCTTCGGCTCCCAGCCATTTACAAAAAGTGATTCCCGAAGGGGATATACGATTTCTTCAAGATAATTACTGTTTAGCTGATCTCGTACCAGTTCATAAGCCTCCTCAACGCGATAATTCAATCGATAACTAGGAAGAACGATATTTCCCCATTTGATAATAAATTTCGACTGGAGATCAGATAATACCTGACTCCGAGTGAGATTACTGTAAAAACCTTTTTGATCTGGGTGTTGCCAGGTATCTCCCGCCTCGTCGGATCTGGCGGACTCCGAAAGGTCGGGAAGAAAAGGCGAAGGTAAAACTAGATAAATGACGCCGGTTAAAAAAATAACTAGATTCGCGATGACGGCTGTTTTCTTCATTGGAATAATCTTGGTCTACCCAACTTGTATTTATATTGTCTAATCTGTCTGTCCCTTATTGGCTTGGCTGGTACTCCCCCAACTATAGATCCGTTTGACACATCCTTAGTTACCACTGCCCCACCGGCGACCACCGCTCCGTCTCCGATATTCACTCCAGGCATAATAATTACCCGAGGGCCGATAAAACAATAGTCCCCGACAGTAACTGGTTCTTCGATGGCTTTAAAATCGGGGTCAGTCATATCGTGTTCGGAGTTGTAGATCATCAATTGAGAAGCAATATCCGTGTGGCTGCCTATAGTTACTCTGGCACGGCCATCAATGAAAGCGTGATCGCCAATGATGGTATCCTCTCCAACAGAAATATTTTTCGGCTGGTAGAATCGGGCTCCCATGTGGAAAGTGGAACCCCGACCGAGTTTGATTCCGGCGAGAAAATAAAACAATTTTCTGATCAAGTGACTGGGAATATAGCCAATAATCCACAAAAAGAATAATTCTAAATCTAGAACATAATTGGCAAACCGATTAGTTATTTTGCCTAACGCAGTATTTAAGGGTAGCTTATGACCACCCTTATCAATAAAATCCACACCTTTGGAGGAAAAGCGCAAATTGCTTATTTTCATATGTTTTTTAACATAGAAATAATCCGTTGGGCCGATGTATCCCAGTCAAAACGTCTAGTGTTTTCCTTACCTGCCTTCACAATTTTTCCCTTGGCGGTTGTAGATAGAGACAGCACTTTCTCTACCGCCAGTTTAATACTATCCACAGAGCTGGGATCATCGATAAAAATGCCCGATTCCCCGGTAACTTCCGGAAGTGAACTCACCGCCGAAACGACGATCGGGGTACCGACTGCTTGAGCTTCGACGACCGGAATTCCAAAACCTTCATATAGACTGGGTAGGACGAATGCCCGACTGGCTTTGATGAGAGCTGGTAAATCTTCTGTGGGGGCAAAACCGGTGAAGATAACCCGGCTCGCAATACCGAGCTTCTTCGCTTGATCAAGTATCTGATCATAGAGCCAGCCCCTTTTCCCCACAATGACAAGCTTGAGACGAGTTTCTTTGAGTTTGGAAAAAGCCTCAATCAGTTTGGAAATATTTTTTCTGGGCTGTAAGGTACCCCAGTAAAGAAGAAAACTACCAGTAATGTCATATTTTTTCCTGACCGCTATCTGCTTGGTTTTAGGAACTTTGCCATGGAATACTTCTTTATCGTAAGCAGGGTAAACGACTTCGATTTTCGCTGGATCGGTTCCGTAAAGCTTTACAATTTCGTTTTTGCTAAAGTCAGATATAGTAAATATTTTTTTGGCTTTTTTGACAGATACGGGAGTCCATTTTTTAAGCTGATTAATATCATAGCTGGTGAAATATTCTGTACCGAAACGCTCAAAGGACAAGTCCATAAGATAGATAGCGCTCTTGACGGGAGAAAAGATGGGGGCATAGTGACTGGGTGAAAAGAGAACGTCAATTTTGGGACGGCCAAACCAAAGTCGTTTGGTGAGACTGGTGAGCACCCAAGCTTTCTTTGAACCAAATATCTCGTAAGTTAACTTGTCCGAGGCCGGAGGCATATCCGGAAGCGGCCTCTCTTTGCCTAAGGCAATGATTTCATCGCCTTCTGGTAGATTTTTGACCATAGCCACGAAGATGTTGTAGGCCACCTGATTCACCCCGACACGCTGAGGAATATTTGCTTCGTTGATATCAAATCCGATATTCATAGATTATTTTGCCGACAAAACCTCTTGGTATACCTTATAAGTAGCATTGGCTGTATTTTTCCAAGAAAATTTTGAGGCTTGTTTGAGGCTTTTTGGCCTAAGTCCAGCCCTATTCTCAATAGCCTCTATTATACCAGCGACGATCGCCTCGACACTACCCGGATCAAACAGCACCCCCGCCTCTCCTATCACCTCAGGCAAGCTACTAATGTTTGATACTGCCACTGCGGCTCCACAAGCCATGGCTTGGAGTGGAGGTAGACCGAAGCCTTCATAGACACTCGGAAGCACAAAGGCTAGGCAACCTGAATACAATGCTGGCATGTCCGCATCGGGAATATAACCAGGCACAATTACACCCTCAGTCTTCGACAAACCCCCATCCTGGCGAACCCGGCCGGCAATGAGTAATTTTAGATCAGGATAGGTCTCTCTAACCCTCTCGTATGCCTTGATAAGAACGGCTTGGTTCTTCCGAGGTTCCTGGGTAGACAAGGTAAAGATATAGCTGTCTCCTGTCTTGTAGTGACGTTTGGCCAGATCAATGATTTCCTGCGGTTGCGGAGTATATCGTTCCTCCACCCCTTCAGGAATAACAACAATTTTGTTATCTGGTACCCGCAAGATAGATATTAGATCTCGCTTGGTGGACTCACTAACAGCGATAATTTTCCTAGACTCCCGGATAACCCAGGCAAGTTTCTTTTTGTGAGCATTTCTAATTGAATCGGTTGTCGTTTGAGGATAAAGAAATGGAACCAAATCGTGAACAGTGGTTACCTTAGGATATTTGGAGGGTGGCTCGGTCCAGTCAGAAGTGTGAACCAGATCTATCGGTCCGGTAAAAGTCTCGATGGGGATCAGATGAAGTGAATTCCAAACAAAGTCCATTAGTGTGGGAGCAAAGGGAAAAATCTTGGGAATACCTTTTAGTTTTTTGGCTAGTGTCAATAGTTCTTTCTGTCTGCGAAGAGATCCTCCAAAAAGAATGAATTCATCCTCCGGAAATTGTTTGATGAGGTTGCCTACCAAGTTCTTGGTATAGACAGAAACTCCGGTACCATAAATGGCCTGCGAAATATCGATTGCAATTTTCATAGACGCCGGAACTCATAAAGTTGTCCCAGATTGTTAAAATTATATACTCCGATTTGCTTGAGGCCAAATTGACTAAGTGTCTGGAGCCCGGACCGTTCCGAATCGGTGATGTCAGCTAGATAGTCTAAATAGTAGAAGCTGCTTGCGCTGGTGGCTGTTTCTTCAAACTCAGTTTTTAGTAGTGGTTTTTGAGTATAAGAAGATGTTTCCAGAGGAAGATATCGAGTGTCTCCTGTATAGAAATAAAGTGGGGCAAACTTATAAGGGAAAGCAATCATCATCAAACCATTTTTCCCTGCCAAGAAAGCATTTAAACCACGCCAGTCTTCCCGCTGAAAGCGAGGATTGTTCCAGAAATACAGATTGGCAAAAAGAAAAACACCGCAAACCCAAGCGACTGTTCCCAGAAAGACTGTTTTGGGGAGCGACTCTACCCCGGCGGCCAATAGTGCCAGGAAAAATGGCAAGATGAATAGAAACCGCCAATAGCCCAATATTGGCGTCTTGAGACTGACAAGGGAGCCAGTTACTAGAGGCGTCAGAAGTGAAATCCAAAGAGGTAAGGCTTTCTTGATAAGTATGGCCCTGCCGGAAATAATTAGAAATATCGAAGTAATAATGCCACCTGATAAAAAATAAAGTTTCTGTGGTTCGAGCGAGATCCTACCCAAAATAAACTTAAGGGGAATGAGGGCAAGTGATTTGAAAGTGAGGGAGCCGGAGAGGACTTGCCATCCAGGTAGGGCACCAGTCAGATAATGACCGTTGGAGAGCTGAGCAGAAAAAACGGGCCACCAAAACAAGAAGGCCAGGGCGGTGGGAGCAATTAAGGTTGCTAGAGTTCTGACCATTTTTTTGGGGGGTTGGATAAATAGAAAAATAATTTGGGAAAAATGATTGAAGACTACTCCATAAAAGGTGAAGAAACCAAGCAAGTTAATAAGTGAGACCAATAGATACTTTTTCCTGATCATGAAATACCAAGAAAGCACTACCAGTAGGGTGGCCAAAGAATACATCCTGAGTTCTTGAGAATAATAGATGTGAAGTGGATTGAGAGCAAGAAATAAGGCCGATAGCATCGGAATGCGTGACTTGTCGCTAAATATTTCCCGGCAAAGATGGTAAAGAACGGGAATAGTTGCAGTGGCCAATATGATAAAGGGAAGGCGAATGAGCCACTCTAATTTATCGGCAAATGGCAGCCAAAAATGAAGAAGAGAGTAATAAAGTGGCGGATGAAAATCTGTCTTAATAGATTCAATTAATTGAGCTGTCGGAAGTTTCCCGAACATTATTGATGCCCCCTCATCAAGCCAAAAACTTTGGTTGGAAAGAGTTAGACGGAGGACAAAGCCTAGTACAGTAATTACGGCTAATAACATGATTAGATGATGACCGAAAGTTTCGGCGACATGGCTCCATTATACGACCTAGACAGTTATCCGAGGATGAGATTCGATTTTTGCGATCCTTGTTTCGTGGTCTTCAATCTTTGGGGAATGGTCCCGATAGACGCGATAACTAACAACATCGTGTTCCTGACGCATATCTTTCATTTCACCCAAAAAATGATCAAGGGTATTCATAATTTTATTCAGCGCTTCATTCATTTCTGTTCTAAAATCGTTTAGTTCATCTTTGGTGGCAAAGTTCTTGAGATCATCTTTGGTGGCAAAGTTCTTGAGATCATCTTTGGTGGCAAAGTTCTTGAGATCATCTTTGGTGGCAAAGTTCTTGAGATCATCTTTGGTGGCCAAAGTCGGTTGAATATGCCCGACAATAAGCAGAGCGATTTCCTCATGCATGATTTCACTAGCTGTTTCCTTAACCCATTTCTTGTCGGCAGTTGTTAGCATCCATATTTATTAAATCACAAATTTAAACCTTTGTGATTGCTAATAGCAATAAGGGAATTATATGCTGTAAACTAGGCCTGTGATAAAGAAGCTGTCTATCATCATGCCGGTGTACAACGAAGAGAAGTTCGTAGCGCGTGCCGTTCGCCAGGTTATGGCCGTTAGTTTTGGGAAAATACAGAAGGAACTGATTGTTATAAACGATGGGTCAACGGATGGAACCAGTAAAGAACTCAGGAACTCAAGAAATCAAGAACTCAAGAAGGGAAATACGGTAAAAATAATTACGTTAAGAAAAAATCAGGGAAAGGGTGCGGCGATTAGAAGAGGTTTAATAGAAATCACGGGTGACGTGGTAGTGATCCAAGATGCCGATTTGGAATATGACCCAAAAGAAATACCGATCCTGTTGAGACCAATTTCTGATGGTGACGCTGATGTCGTCTATGGGTCAAGATTTTTAGGAGACAGACCACATCGAGTACTTTTTTTCTGGCATATGCTGGCAAACAATCTGCTGACATTGGTATCAAATATGTGTACTAATCTGAACCTAACCGATATGGAAACCGGTTACAAGATGTTCACCAGAAAGGTTGCCGGCTCACTTGACCTAAAGGAAAACCGTTTCGGAATGGAGCCGGAGTTCACCGCCAAAATCGCCAAAATGAACGCTCGGGTCTACGAAATGGGCATTAGTTATCACGGTAGGAATTATCAGCAGGGCAAGAAAATTGGCTGGAGGGATGGCTTCCAGTCCCTCTGGTGCATTCTGAAGTACAACCTATTCGACTAGGGTTTTTTGACTATCAGGACTAGGCTTTGGCCGAAGGGGGGGTGAAGATGTTTTTCCAGATATAGTAGGGGGACTATTAAAGAATCAAATACTTTAGCGAAAAAGTTATCCGACTTGGATGAGCCGAACATTCCCCTACCCCACCAAAGAAAATACCCTGGCCAATTGGCATAATAGATATGCTTGATTTTGAAGCCGGCTTTTAGTGCTTTGGTTTTCAGTTCTGTTTTTGTGTAGCGACGATAATGACCCATGGCTTCATCCATCTTTCCGTAAATCTCGGGTCTGGCCGGAACGAAGAGAAGTAGTTGTCCATCGGATGCCAACAGTTTGTAACAATTGGCAAAAGCCTGATTATCGTTTTTGATATGTTCAAAGACGTTGGAAGAAAAAATGGTATCCATCTTTCCCATGAGTTTGATCGGAGCTTCCTTTTCAATATCTAAATTAAGAACCGGATCGGTAAAGCTTCTTTTGAGACCCTCAAGATACTCAGGAATAATGTCGGAAAGTATTACGATGGCTTTTGACGGTAACAGCCTGGATAGCGCTCCTTGACCACTACCAATCTCCAGAATGGCTTGACCAAAAAAGTCGTCGAAATGGCTTATCAGCCAGTGATTGTAGCGGTGGAGGCCGGTAGCCTGCTCCAGGATGCGATGGCTAGCGTCGGACCACTTTTCTTTTTTCATAGACTAAAAATCTCACCTTAAGGAATGAAGCGAAAAGAACAAATATATTAGAGACAAAGAGGGCAATTGCCGGGGCGTTGTATCCTAACCTGGGAATAAGCAGTAGGTCAACTACCACAATGATCGTGGTTTGAACCGCCATCATCTTGGTATAGAAAGTCAGCTGATTGAAGGCATAGACCAGAGTAGAGTTACTAATGATCGTGAACAAAAAGGGGATCATAGCCAGAATTAAATATCTGAAGACAGTGATCGACTCGAGATATTTTGGGCCATAAACTAAAGTAATAATAGGAGCGGCGAAAAAGGAAATTAAGATCATGGAAATAGCTACTCCCGTGACCAGTAGTAATAATTTTTTGCCATAGGTGAGAATTTTTTGATTTGAATCAAAGGAAGAAAAACGAGGATTAATTACCGACCCCAGACCGGCGGCCATCATGGCAAAGAGGATGGTGATCCTGCTGGCAGCCGAGTATATTCCAGCCGCATAGCTTCCAGCGAGAAGATTTAATAAAATAATATCAACACGAGAAATCATGACCGTAAAGATACGCGAAACCGCTATCCACTTGGCAAAGTGAAAGATATCCCAAAATGGTTTTTTGAAAAAATCGAACTCGATCGAGTAAAGCTCTTTCCCAAAGGTAATTAATAAGGCAATTAAGGTGGAAATAATATTGGCCATCAATGCAGTGCCTATGGAGAGGTTTCCCATGGAAAAAATAAAAAACACGATTACGATCTTGATGCCGGAATCCAATATTTGACTCGCTGAGTATGACCAAAACTTTCGGCCGGCAGTAAAAATACCTTGGGTGTAGATGATCAGTAGATAGTTAAAGGAGATAACTCCGGTCAAGAGCATATCCGTACTCAGTGACCCCGGAACGATGATTTGGTGGAAATATGAAAAAATACCGAATAACGAAAGAATAAAACAGCCGATAACAAATTCCATCCAAAAACTGGTAGAAAGATATTGATACCGCTCGGAAACCTTTTTGGGTAAAAAGTTTATTAAAGAGTTCGATATCCCCATATCCCCCAGGCTATAGACAATAGCGGCGAGGGCGGTGAGGGCGGAGTAGACCCCGAAGTTTACCGGGCCGAGACTGCGGGCCAGGAGAATGGTAAATACAAAACCTATGGTCGCGGAGGCGCCAAGGCCCAGGGCCACAACAAAAGAGTCTTTGATGGTCTGAGTCTTGAGGATACTAATTATTTTCTTCACTTCTTTATCTTAACTCACAAAGAATATACTTATTTTCGAACCTCTTTTCCATATTTTCTTTGAAATTCGAGTACATCATGTATCATTCTTTCGTATTGAACTTTTGGATTCCACCCGGTTGCCTTTCTCACTTTTTCAGAGCTATAGAATCTATTCGGGCCTCCATCCCCAAAGGCCTTATTAATTTCGCGAACAATGGTTAGTCCAGAAGAATTAATCATTGTTGTAAGTACATCTATTAGAGGCCTACTCTCTTCAGCACATACAATATACTCACCAGGAATTGGATTTTCTTCTGCGATTTTTATGTACGCATCAATAGCGTCCTTAACATCCAGGATTGGTCTTCTGTTAAGAAGAGGGCCTGAAGAAACAACGCCCAGTTCCTGACCACTTTTAATGATTGTAGCAACTTGTACCGCAAGATCTGGAATTAGGAAGCCTGTTCTTTGACTGATTTCACCACTTGGACTGACTCCGGAAACCTGTCCCTGAATTACAACAAATCCTCTGAGATTATTATCTCTACATTTTTCCAAAAACTTTACAGACATTTCTTCTTTTTGTCTGCCGTATGGTGTTACAGCGTTTCTGGGAGATGACTCGGTAACCGGATTATCTTCAGTAACAGCCAGCTCACCTTCCTTTGGATCTCCAAACTGTTCTACAGATCCAGCTACGATAATTATCGGATTATAATCTGGATCTCTTTTTCTAGCTAAAATAATTGCATCAAGTAAATTCATTACAGTCTCAACGTTTATTTTATGTCCCAACTCTTCATCTCCAGCAACCTCTTTGGGCATAGCAATACCTGCAAAATGAAAAATTGTCGATGGCATCAAGTCCCAAATAAATTTATTTGTTGCTTCTTTATCACTGGAATCTAGTCTTTGAAGTTTTAGTTTTTGGGATAATTCCGATTCTATCTGTTTATCCGTTCCAACAACACTTTCACCCGCATTCCTGAGTAATTCCATGGCAGTGCCACCGATAAACCCGCCTCCTCCGGTAACTAGTATTTCTTTTGACATGTGGCTATTTTACACTATGAGACTTGAGCCATTCGAGGTCCGAATCAACCATGATCTCCATCAGCTCTTTCATGAAGACTTTGGGTTCCCAGCCAAGTTCTTTCTTAGCTAGGGAGTAATCCCCTCTCATGTTGGTAATTTCGGTAGTTCTCAGAAGTTTTTCATTGGAAATGACGTGCTCATTCCAGTTCAGCCCGACGTGGTCAAAAGCGGCTTTACAGGCATCCTTGATCGAGTAGTTAGTATCGGTACCGATAACATAATCTTTGGGTTTTTCCCGCTGGAGCATCAGCCACATAGCTTCGACATAGTCCTTGGCATAGCCCCAATCACGCATGGCGTTCAAGTCTCCGAGATGAATCTTACCTTCAAAATCGACGAGGGGTTCCCCGAGCTCATTTATGGGAGGATTTATGATCCCCAACTTAATGCAGGCGACACCCATGCTGATCTTGCGGGTGACGAAGTGAAGGGAACGGCGGGGAGACTCGTGATTGAAGAGAATACCGCCACAAACAAACATGCCGTAAGACTCGCGGTAGCAACTTACCATCATGTGGGCATAGGCTTTGGCTATACCATAAGGATTGTTGGCAAAAAGAAGTGTCGACTCATTGGCTCGTTCGACCCCCTTCACCCCGCCAAAGATTTCCCGAGAGGTGGCCTGGTAAACACGGGCTTTGGGGCAAAAGTGGCGGACAGCTTCAAAAACGCGGACCGGGCCGAGAGCGGTAACTTCGCCAGTGTAGAAGGGGTGAGACCAGGCGTCACCAGGAACAGATTGAGCCGCAATGTTATAAACCTCATCCGGCTGATATTTAATCATTACCTGGTTCAAAGATTCCTGGTCAATTAAGTCGGCTGCCTCCAGTGTTATCTTTCCTTTCAGGTGCTCGATATTTTCGTGAATCATGGAGGTGGACCGTCGAATGGTACCAACTACCAGATAGCCTTTTTCCAGAAGAAGCTCTGCCAGATATGAGCCGTCCTGAGACGAAATACCAATGATGACTGCCGTTTTTTGTTTAACCATATTTTCCCATTCTACACGATAGCCGAGCAGGCTAGTACTTGATCAGTTCGTAGTTATTGTAGGTACGTCTATAAAGCTTGAATGGGTCGATGACTCCCGCCTCGAATTGTGAGAAGTTATGAAGATTCTCCGGGTGAAAATCAAAGAGAACAAATCTGCCGGTAGAAAAAAGCCTGTATGAAAACGGACAGCGGTCCGGAACCTGACCGTATTTATCACCGTTGTCACAGAGAGCCAGTGGATAACCACTTTCGGAAATTAAATGAGAACGTGAGAGAAAATAGTAAAGAGAAAAAGCATTTTCATACGACCCGGAAAAGATATATAAGGAGACCGGCTGTCTAATTTGTTCTTTGACAAAATTAAAAAGAGTAAGGGTCTCGGCGGATTGCGATTTTTGGATATAAATACTTCGGTCAAAAGATAGTCCGGCTAAGAGAAGAAGCAAACAAACGAGGACGGTGAGAACTCTTCGTCCTTCGACTACAAAAGTAACGGCAAGGGCAAAAAGATAAATGATAAAGAAGTGGGTGAAGATGAGATATTCAGGTGATCTGGGGCCGCGATAGTTTCTTATTGATAAGATTTCCAGGATAAAAACCAAGATGGCAAGAAGCGATATTTTGTCCAGTTTTTTCCGAAAGGTGTAGAAAGCAAGTGAGACGAAGACAAAGAGTGAAAAATAGAGACCGAGAGCCGAACTTCCCCACAGAATTTCGCCAAAGCGACTGGGCCAAAAAACTGTCAGGTCGGTAAGCCAGCGGACCGGAGTATAGAAACGGTATTGACCGAAAGTGGCGTAATCAAGCAAACTTTTGCTCCAAGCTAAACTATGTTGAAATTCAAAGATAATAAGAGGTAACATCCCCAGTCCAAAACCAACAATAGATAACAAAATGGCGTGAATCTTCGGAAGTATTTTGTGGGCATGAGAAAGAAGCAAGGGCGAAAGAAGAAGGAGAGCGAGGGGCAGGGCTTGTAAATGGGCATGAAGAGCCAAAGCGATTCCGAAGCCCAAGAGCACTAAATATTTATTATGTTGGAATTTGAAATAGGCGGAAGCGCCATAAAAACTGAGGAAGACCGCAAAGGAAACCAGGGAAGTGTTTAATAAGTTAGCACTGTTTACAATCTCAGCAAAAGAGATAGCGGTGATCAAAGAAAGTACCAGACCAAAAGTTTTGCCTCTGGAGTTGATCCCGATGAGATAGGCTAGGAAGACGGAAAGAATCGACAACAAGGTAAAACCAATCCAAGGAGAAAAAATACCTGGAATGACAGCAGTAAAGAAGATAATGATGTAGTAGTACAGCGGCCCAAAATTGAAACCCCAGCTGGATGAGGGTGGGCCCAAGAGAGGCGCTCGAAGAAGGTGAATTGACTCTAAACCGATGAGAGCATCTCTGCCCTGATCGACACTGACATTAAGGCGGTCCAGGTATCCAGCGAACCTCAGGATAACTGCCAGAAGAAGAATGAAAATAATAAAGTAATTATCTTTCATACCTTTAATCACTTTGTTCATATAGTTAAGTTAAAACCAGATGTCGGTTTTAATATATTAATATCCCGTACCTGGATTGCCGCGTCATGAGTACATTCCTCGCAATGACGATAATGGACAATTGGTTTTGAGGTTGCTAGATTACGAGTATCGCAGTTTGGCTTTAACCTCACCGTCATTGCGCGATTCGTACTCGAACCAAAGCAATCCAGGATAGTTCTGGATCCCTGCCTGCCGGCAGGCAGGGCCACGCTACGCTCGCGATGACGAAAGTGCGAAAGTCGTGTATCTTTATCATTTTTACAAATCCTCAAAATCATATTTTTTGCCAATGGATTCAATTTCTTTGAGGTGTTTTCTTCGATATGAAAGACGAAAGTATTTGGCGTTGATTAAGAAATAATAGAATCCGTAGATGATGGAGGCAATAAGCCCATGTATCCCCTCTTTATATAGCTGCCAAAGAAAATATTTATAGACAAATTCTTTGGCCGGGGCAAAGATCAGACCCCAGAAAAATGACAGGTTCGATTTATGTGGATTTTGATCAAACAGAACGAGAGCCTCTCGGGTCGAGTAGTGATCGATTTTTCGGATGAAATCCGCAATCGTAGGGTGTGATAGGTGCACTAGATGACCCTTAAGAGTAACAACGCCTCTTATTTTGTTGAGATACCAGGACCTGATAAGAGGTATTTTTAAAAGGTATTGACCGTACCACGAGCCGGAAGAGAGACTGGTCGCTTGAATACCGAAACCTTCTGCAGTAGAACCCGTCTGGTATATAAAGGCTCCTTTCCGAAATAAACGAACAAAGGGTTTCTTCTTCTGGTCACTCTTGTCGAAGAACTTGCCGAATTCGTAGTTGATGAAACTGGATTGATAGATGTCCACCTGTTTGGAGTAAGTGCCGAGAACGATAGACCGGACTTCTTCCTGTAGTGTCTCGTCCAGTCTTTCATCGGCGTCAAGAATCAAAACCCAATCATGTTCGGCCTCTGAGGCTCCCCTATTCTTATTGTTAAAGACGATACCTCTTGACTCGCCCTGGTCAAACAAGACTCGACAACCAAAGTCTTTAGCTATTTTGGCACTATTATCAGTTGTTCGATAGTCAACTACCACGATTATCTCGTCCGCAAAGTCACGAATATGCCCTAGAAAAGCCGGCAAGAACCTTTCTTCATTGAGTACAGCAGTGATGATAGTAAGGGGGAGTTTGCTAATCTTTTGTTTCACAAAGTTATTATATAGATAATGTGACGGATTCTGACCTTTTGTACAAGGCTCCACGAGTAGCACCTATTTTTTGGACGAAGCCTTTCTTTATAAGCTGAGAGAGGTCGTAATGGAGAGTTTTTTCGTTGACAGCCAAAAAACGTCGCCTGATCATATCAAAAGTGCACAAGGGGTGATCGGAAATGATTGCCAATAACTCCCTTCTTCTGGGTAAGAGTAAATCTTCTCGTTTTTCTTCACGGTCGGATAACGATACGATGATTGCCCCTATTTCTGAAGTTAGAGCCTCAAGGAAGTATTTAATAAAGTGGGATATTTCACGGCTACTTTCCAGTGCACGATAGTATTCTTGACGATGAGACTCAATATACTTTTCAAAGGGAATTAAACCACGGAAGCCGTAGCCAGCCAGGCTAATTTTTTGAGCTTCAAGCTTGATCAGAAGCTGATTTATTTCAGGAGATATTTCCCAGTGATAGTTCATTAGTAAATACTAGTATATATGAGAATATGTTAGCTGAAGACTAAGATATAAAATGAAACAGTCTGTTTAGTACAAGTGCCAAACTACCTCGATTTTTTTTCAAATAAATATTCAATCCGTGTTGATAGTTTTTGTTTTTTTGCCGCGTGTCTTGGTCCGAACTGGCTCCGCCAAGGTGAAGTATCCTTACATCGGGGTCGTACAGGACCGATACACCCTTTTGGTGCAACCGATATGAAAAATCTATGTCTTCGTAATACATAAAAAAATTCTTTTCGTCCAGCAGGCCAATCTGTTTGAACACCGAATTGTGAATAAGCATGGCAGATCCAGTAAGAAGATCCACCTGAATGGGCTCTTTTACAGAAGAACACCTTAGAAATCTTGGGCGGACAAAAAGATAGTTAAGGGGGTGTTTGAAAAAAGAGTCAAGGTAGCCGACATTGTTCTGGATTTTTCCATCAGGCTGTATTAGTTTTGGGGCGGAGACGAGATATTTACATTTCTTAGTTTCGGACAATAGTTTCAAGACGTCTTCCGTAGATACCAAGGTATCGCTATTTAATAAAAAGAGCCACTCTCCCCTGGCTTTGGACAATCCGTAGTTGTTTCCTCCGGAAAAACCAAGATTTTTCCCGGTAAAAAAATACTGAACGTCGCTTCTCTTGGGTAGCTTATGGTGGAGAGAATCAGTGGGGCTATTGTCGACTATTATTATTTCTACTCCAAGACGGGGAACTAGCTTTTGGACTAGATTCACAACCAGATCATCCGTTTGATAATTTATCGTGATTATACTTAGTTCAGGATTATTTTCTTTGCTTTGGGGTGACACAAGTCAATTATCCCACACTCTATTTCAGTTTCTTTTGGTTTGGAAGATGATTTTGTCTAGTACTAATCTTTGCTCCACTGGCTTTTTCGATTTGCTTTCGAGTATTCCCTGCAATTTCCCCGCCCTCCTTAGCGTCACCTCGAACGGGCGTAAAACCTCTTGAATCTCTTTCTTGGTGTAGCTTCGTAGTAGTCGCCTCTGCCAGCATGGTGAGAATCAGCTCCAAGTCATTCATGTGGTCGCGAATATTTTCTTTTTCGAGACCCTTGAAGTCTTTGTATTCATCAACTTTCATATCGAAGGTCCCTTGCATAATTTCGTTGGTTAAGATGGCAAATTCACGACTATTTTTGATTCCCCTATCCTTCCACTCCGTGGTCAGTTCCTGGCGGATAGCGATACCCCTAGATCTTTTTTCAATCCACTCTTTGGAATAGCCTTTCTTTTCGTACAGATCTTTCATCCTGGCCATAGCTAACTCCGGATCGTTTATTTCATCAATTCTGTCTTTGCCAATTCTGGCCAGCCACTGTTTAAATGGCTCGGCTTTGGGTGAGGGAATGGATTGAATAATACGAAGCATGGCTGAGGTGTTCGCACAATCTGTACTTCTATTTTTTCCGTCAAGAGAGTTCAATTTCAACTGTACGATTTTCTCGTACAGTTCAGAGTACCCCTCGATACCAAGTTTAATTTTGAGATCAGACCAATATCGACGTGGCACACTACTTTCAGTCAAGATTGAAATCACATCTATTACAGAGAACCACCACTCTTTTTGATGCCAGACTCTTCTAACCCGCTTTCTCTCAAACAATGCTACCTCTCTGTCTTTTTTCATAGCTAAGTCTAAATAGTAACTGTTTCTATTAAATACCAAATATTACCCGAATTCAAGTATTCGTGACATTTGTCTGAGCTATTTACATGCCTGCCAGAGACCCACTTGAGCTTCTCTTGCCTGTCTTCCGCTGGTGATAAATTGATCTTTGAACTTCACGTCTGGCGGAAAAGTGGAGATCTTGGCATAGCCTTCTTTTACCAAGGTATCGTTAATCATTTCGTCTCCCAGATATACGTATCTCAAAAGCCGACCGTATTTATCGGTTTCGGAGACATCTTTGACCAAGACAACTTCTTTACCGTTCAGCAGTGACTCCACCTTCTGCTTGGCTTCCGTAGCAAAACAGTCGATAGTTCTGTTTTTGTTCTTCATTTCCGGTGTGTCTATTCCGATGAGTCGCACCTTGATTCCGCCTTCGATCTCAATAGTGTCTCCATCAATAACCCTGGTTACTTTTTCGGTGGAATTGACAGTGTGGGAAGTTTCTATTGTGAGGTTGCTATTGCTTGGTGCGGTAACGGTGGAGGTGTGATTTAGAAAAAAGAAAAGTAAATAGATATAGGTACCAAGAAAGGAAGCTGAAAGAAATATTTTGGATAATTTTGCCGGTTTGGCTGTCACCACTTAATTATGTCACATAATTTATATTCCCCAGGAATAAACACCGATTCCCCAGTGGTTATTCCGGACAAGATCCGGAACCATCCGGTGTTGTCTACTCTCTCACTTTCCAGGGGCCTCTTTTGATTTCCGAGGATTAAAGATTAATTTTAATTTTGTCTGTCACGTAGTGGTGTATCAAGGTCGAAAGAAGTGTCTGGTAAGGTATGCCGGAACCAGAAGCACGACGAATTTCCTCCTCCATATTTGGAACTTCTTCGAACTCTCCAGCCTCGAACTGGTCTAGTATAAGCTTTTCTTCTTTTGTAAGTTTAAGTTCTTTCATTTTTTGTTTTCTTTATTAATTAAATAATCGCGCGTGGCTTTGATCAACCAATTAGGCCGAATTGGGGGATTAGAGTTCGTTTGGACCTATTTTCTTGGACTGTGAGAGATTTTAAAAATTGATTTATTTGGTAACCGCCTGGAAAGCATTGCGACGATCTTCTTATCAATCTCCTCCTCTCGCATTGTCTCTGTGATACAGATCAATTGGACTTTATTGATGTTACACAAATCAATCATGTGTTTGTCATTCTTGGAAATTAGTATCCTTTTTTGCTTCTTCGCGAGCAAGACAACATCCTCGTCTTTTAACCCAGACCCCTTGACGTCATGAACTATATGCTTAAGATTATGAAGTTTGTTAAGAATCGGAAATTTGTCCCTCTTGGGAAGCATCTCGTCTAAGAGGAGTTTGAATCTATCTTGATGCGGAGACACGGTATCCTCCGTCAATTAATTTTTTAAAAGCGAGGATCTTTTCCATCGTCAATGAGGGATATTCGTAGTTTATGATCTTGTCTGAATAACCCACCCTTAAAAGTCTAGCTAGAAGAGTGACTGGAATCCTCGTGCCTGTTATTACCGGTGTGCCTCCAAGTATTTCAGGATCTTTGACGATCAGATCTGACGATGATGTTTTTTTGATTGGCATAGTAATATATTAACACTAAATCCTCAGATCATCTCATCTTGTAATTCCCGACCCCCCGCCCGCCAAAGGCCGGAGTTGGATTCTCTTGCCTGTCTTCCGCTGGTGATAAATTGATCTTTGAACTTCACATCCGACGGAAAGGTGGAGATCTTTGCGAAGCCTGGAGAACATTACCCTTTACCGACAAAAGTGGGACAAGATCAAACCAGCTATCAAATATCAACTGGCGTTAGAGATGAGGCCCCTCCTACTGGCGGGCAGGCTTAAAGGCTGGATTTATTTAGTCTTCTCATCAAATCCCCCAGGAATAAACGCTGATTCCCCAATGGTCATTTTCGTTGTATGGTAAATCCTGAACGGTAAACTCAAACTTCAGATTTTTGCGAACATATTCTTTGATATCTTCATTCATTAGACTTTCCCAGTCTTCAACTATCACAATTCCTGATTCATAAAGTTTTTTCTCTGCTTCAAACTCTTTGATAGTTCCCAGTATTTTTTCGCCAAAAACTGGATCTATTTTGCCTGCACCGTCTTTGAAGAGAAAAATATACTTCTGTCCGGGGAGATACCAGGGCACGCGGTCGTTCCAGGCATCCATTACAATCACATCTTTTTTATCCTTAATTAAATTTTGGATTTTGGCGAAAGCAAACTTGTAATCCACTATCGGATTTTCACGCATGTCTGCGTTTATGGAATAGTAGTATTTAGGCCAAAAAACAAATTTACCGGTAAGACTTAAAAGTGCGACGGTCAAGATTACAAGTAACCATCTTAAACATTCTCTCTTGGTGACCTTGTCTATGACAGAGACCACCCCTTCGGCAAATAGAAGATACATGAGAGGAAAGGCGGGAAGCGAGTACCGGACATATCTGGGGTTAATTTTGAAAATAGCGATAGCAAAAATAAAGACGACCGATCCGCCAAGAAGAACTGCCAACTCTTTGTTTCTTCTGTAAAGAGTAAAAAAGCCGATAGAGGCTCCAAAAATTAGCCAAAGATAGTTGTGGGTCAGGAAAATACGATAGTGGAGAGGGGAAAAATAGATTTTGAAGATGACGTGATGGACAAACCCCCACCCTCCCCCCATAGAACGATACACAACCCACACGCCGGTAATAATAAGGAGTGGAAGAACAGATATATAGACATACTTTTTATATTTTATTATTTTGTACATAAAAATTAGGCCAACTATAGCAAGATTTAAAATCCCTGTGCCATGGAAAAGACAGGACAATAAGGAAACGGTGACAGAATAAATAAAATATTTATCTAATAATTTCCAGGGGGATTTTATATATTGATATAAAAAGTAAGAAATTAGCAGAGTGAAAAGTTCGAGCCAGATATAGGGCCTTAGTTGAGTGGACCAGGCCAGCTGGATTTGAGAGAAAGTTAGTAAGAAAGCAACTATTGTTGCAGTTCTCAGACTGAAAAGCTTCTTGGCTATGAAATAGCCAGTAATGACAAGCCCAGCTCCTGCAAGGACAGACGGAAGTCTGCCAGTAAACTCGGAGATCCCGAAAATCTTAAACGAAAGCGCGGTGATGTAATAAAGAATTATCTGATAGATCCCCGTACTGTAACCAGCGGGTGTTATTGGCCTTCCGTACTCCAAAACCCCACGTGCCATTATTGCAACATGACTCTCATCATTCCAAAAAGAGTGGTTGGAACTAATCCCCTTCAACAATTTCAAAATAATTTTTCTTTATCCGGTTCACAAGTATATTCTAATCTACTTGTAGTTATAGATAAATGGAACTAGGTTTGAAACACCTCTGTCCAGAGGAAGTAACTGGAGCATTCCGGACTTGGTAATTTCCGGACTAGTTCTAAATATGACCCTTTCATCTGTCCAGTCTACAACATAGACACCCTGCTCTATTCCATCGATTGTTATCTTGCCCACGAAAGGTTTGTTTCTGAAATTTCTACCAGTGACAACAACATCCGTCCATGCCTCGCTTGTAGACGTGGGGGAGATGCCTAAAATACGAGGTGTCTCTAGCATCTCAGCAGTCCTGCCAAGTGTACGAGGAATGAACAATGTTATCGCTAACGAAAAGGTCAATAGTGAAAGAAAAACTCGGTTGGAATGTTTATAGACGTAAAATGATACGAGAAGAACCAGCCCTGTTATAAAAATTGCTGGGGTCAAAACTTTGGTTATATAGGGTGTCAAAAATTCCTGATTATAGTAATTTTGATAGGCAATTTTTAGATCCGTGAATTTCTGAGTTGTCTTTGTTAATACGGAGACAAGAACCAAAGTGGCACCGATGTCTAGTACATGATAATCTCTGTGTTTTGTCAGATGTTTGTAGAGTCTGACTGTAGCCATTGAATTAATTTCTGAAGGGCTAAAGTAGGTTTTTGTAGCGTTTGTTGGATTCGATAAAACGATACGGACTGAAACTAAAACATTTTTTAAGAAGGAGGCTAACTTGGTACAAAAGTCTGAAATAGTAACTTTTGGCTTGAAAAGTCCCCATGATTCTAGAGTTAATAATATTGAAAATACGACAAGATAAGAGAGGGTCCAGATGGCTGCATTTTCTGAGGCAACTTTTAGATTTAACAAAATCAATATAATTCCAAGGACTAGACTCCAAATTGACACTAGGGTGGTAATGTTTGGTTTAAGTCGATGTTTGTATGACACAAGACACCAGAAGAACATTATTGATAAGATCGAGAAGTAATGAAATTCTGAAGGACTAAATATCTGCCATATTGACACGGCCAAAATCAATAAGAATGAAGGGATGAGAAAGCCTCCGACTTCGAGAAACAAAGCGTAGGCAACCATCGGTAACATAAAGCTCAAGGCATTTGATCTAAATAAACTATCTTCAATTAAGTTATTAGTTTTATCGAGGGTGAATATAAAAAGATTTTTAGCCGATGACAGCACTTCTTTTTTGGTAAACACATGATGGTCAACCATGGCCGGAAAAACAGGATGAATAAAGACACCACTACCAGTAGCACCACTTAATGACTCTATTTCGAATGCATAACTTTTATCTTTGGATTCATTTATAACCGGGAAACCAAAGGGGAACAACTTATTTTGCTGGAACTGATCAGTCTTGTAGTCAGCAGAATAGTACCAATCTTTTTGTCCAATTTCTTTAATTCTAAATCTTAGAATGTCTGAATTTGACCTGTAAAAGGTGTAAAAACGGACTGCCACAATTCCTAAATTGGGAAAACTAGATCGAAATTCTCCTGTCGCAATATCACCTTTTACCATTTCTCCTGATCTGGAAAACTTGAAGACAGTAGAATCGTGTCGGCCTTCAAGGTTTTTAAAACTGTATTCCTGAGTCGTGAGAAAATTTATAGTTGCAAGAAACCATAACGCGAACAGACCAATGAAGGTCAAAAATGTTTTTCTCCTTCTAATCATTTGAGGTTAGTCTCTTTTTAATCAAAAGAAAAAGTGTACCAATAGTCAATCCCAAAGTAAGGATTGCTGAAAAAAAGAAAGGCCAATTTTGTTTTTTCTGAAGTAAGAAATGAATGTAAATATCCAGGTCCTGTCCGGGAGAACAATATTTGGATGGGTCAATAATCCATGAGTTGGCATAACCGTTGGCAGCAAGGTGGTTTACCTCATCAACTGACTTGGTAGATTTGTCGACGTGCACTTGGGGTTTGGCTAAATTGTCATTTTGAATGGTTCCTCTGATAAGGCGTGAAATGTAAGCCACCGAATAGTCTGAAGTAGAGAACACCTCCTCCTTTTGGTTTTTGATGCCATAGTGCAAATACTTTTTTGTTTTTCCGTCCCCCAGGGTGCTTACCAGCCCTCTTTCGAATAAACTTGTCAGTTCTGATACTTTTGCCTGGTCGTCACTGCCGCTAAAGGTTCGGTATCCCTCCAGACTTGCCGCGTGCTGAATACTTTTATTATCGTTTGTCTTATCGACACACGTGACGTATGCCTTCCAGCCGGAATCAAAGGTCTCAGAAAAAACAAGAGAGAGTGGTTTTGATTCTGGATTGTGGACTATTGCTCGATATTCGGTGGGGTTAAATTTTCGGTATTCAAGCACAGAGTTTTTTGATACACAGTTATTTCTACAGAGGCTATTAAGATCCTTTCCTTCGTTTTGAGAAGAAAAGATCACTAAGGGATTTGTCTCTTTGTTCATCAAACCAACCAAGGCTGACAAGGAGGCCGGTTCTCCTTCCGAGATAAATATGTCTGAAGATAAATAAAGGTGTGGAAAATAATCTTCGTCATTAATTTTGTAAACCTTCAGAGCAGGTTCCCCCACAAGCTGACCAAGCCTCGTATCTGGAGCATCAGTCTTTTCCTCTGAAAGTATTTTGAAAATATCATCTTTGGTAAATTGTCCAAAACTTTGAACGAGCATGAGTCCAGAGTCTGTCAAGAACTTATTACTTGTCTTTGGGTCGAATGTGAAGCGCGTACCGTATCGCCAATCAAAATCGTTCATCTGAAGTACGTATTTGGAGTTCATGAGACCAATGGTCCTGGAAAGGTTCTTTGTACTAGAACTTGTAATAGCTGATTTGACTACTTGTCCCGACATCGTGTTATCAATATCCCAACCTTTTAATATCCTGTTTCTGAGAAGATAATCGGCCATGTTCCCTACAGTCCCCACACCGTCTGGCCATAGATGAATACCGCCGTACGGCATGTATGGAAGCAAGGTCAATCTTCTATCAGAATAATCTTTTTCCAGAAATTGCTTGGCGTCTGACCAGTATTCCGGAATTTTAATTAAGTTACCTCCTCGACCACCAATCCATTTTTTGACCGGTATTGCTTGTCCCACGAAAAACGGGTAAGCGTTGATTAGTATAGTCCCGGTAACTAAGATGAAAATGATATATCTCCAAAGCGGTTTCGCTTTTGAGAATATTATTTGGAGAACAAATGTCAAAAAAATACAGAGAGCAATGATATACATAGGGGTGAATTTGGCGAATGGTTCCCTAAATATTCGAAAGAAAAAGGTCTCGTTGTAAAGGTGATTAAAGATAAAACCGAGAGGTCCTTTCCCGCCTGCCAAAAGTAATAAGGACACCGGAATGATTATAGCCGTAAACGTTAATAGACGTCGCCGAGATTGATCTACAACTCTATCCAAGAACACTAGTCCTGAGAGTGCCAATAAAGGTATTTCTAGTGTCAAGACTAGAAACAAAGGACTATCAAAGACAGTATATGACGGATAGTACTCGGCGCCTGCGTGTCCATTTCTCCACGCCCATGATCCAATAAAACGGAAATGATCAAGAAAGTAGCCACTGGCGGTAATAATAAAATTGTTTGATCCTGCAAAAAGACTTTCGGACTGAGCAACGAGGCCAATATAGAGCGGAACTAGCCAAAATAAGTTTATGGAAATTATGATGAAAGCTAGTGAAATGTTTTTTGCTACAAAGTTAATTATTTTCTCACTTCTGAACTTGAGATAAATCCCTAGGTAGTAGACGAACATAAAAAATAGAAGTAAGTACGGAATCATAAAGACCGGAAGATTTCCTCCCATGGAAGAGGTAGCAATTGAAAGCAATCCAAGCAGAAAGATATGAATCCACCTCCGACTTTCACAGATTTTCCAATATAATAGTATAAATATCGGCAAAGATACGAATAGCAAGTTCTGCCTCTCATTTAGAGGACCAAGTAGCCTGAAGGTATTAAAGGAATATAGCAGAGCGCCAGGAATATACAAAAAGACGTTTTTTTTGCCAAATAGAGAAATACAGAGAATATAGAACGCAACACTGCTCAGAAAGAACGATAAGAAAATAAAAATGACAGAAGGATGAATCGTTGGGATTCTTTCTAGTAATCTCCAAAATATTCCAAATAGAACAAAATTATTCTGATTTCCCGAAGCTTGTCCAAAATTAAATTTATCTTCCCAAGAGTAGAAAAAGTTTAAATAGTTTGGATTGACATATAAGTAAGATTCTCCGCCGGCAACGATTCCTCCGATAAAGCCTCGAATAAGCAAAAATGCTACAAATAGAAATATCAAAAAGGCTGAAGTGTGTTTCACTGCTATCTTTTTTTAGCTTTTAAGATTAACCTCCACCCTAGAGTTGGAAACAACCTCCCAAGATATGCACTAACTACTGGTCCCATGGCTAAATAGTCCGAAGTAATTTCTTGAACCAAAAAGCCGTTTGCCTCGATTAAAGATTTAAGTGACTCTGCTGTGAAATACCGAAGATGTCCTACCGGAGTAGATCCCCATATTTTTTGTTTTAAAGATGTTTCAATAAATGGGTTTTTCCCTAATAAAAGCAACAATCTTCTACCCAGAGAGGCAAGATTCGGAGTAGTAACTACAAGAATGCCTTTAGGCTTAAGTACTGATCTTAATTTAAGGAGAAAATCGTCGGTATCTATAATATGTTCAATTATTTCGCCGGCAATAACGCAATCAAATTTGTTTTTTGGGAATGGGATTTTCTCGGTAGAGATATCGCAAACTTTTGCAATAATTCCGCCTGCGACAGCACGTTTAACTGCCTGCACTGAAATATCAATTCCAAATATTTTTTTACCCTGACCCAATAGATATTTATTCTCAGACCCATCGTTGCAACCAACATCTAGTATTACCTTGGACGTATTTATCCAGTCACCTATTATTTTTGATCGCCGAGCGGTTATTCCACCATTTTGCTTTGATACCTCTCTAATATTTTTATTGTAGAATTTTTTAATTACTTCCATGTATGATTAGAATATTTTTGTTGAAAGTGACACTGTTGTTGTCTTGAGGGCGTAAGTTTTTGGCAATGTATAGGAGATGAAACCGTAGTTTGCCCTGTTATATATTACCAGTTTACCGTCTACGAATAATAGCAGGTTTTGGTCGAAAGGCATGGATATTAAAAGAGTATCCTCAGAATCGGCTTCTACGCTGGCAGAAAATACCGGTGGTAATTGGGGGGCGTATGAGCGAATTGTTTGTGGAGACTGGACTGTATCTGAGGCGACCATAAATTTACGGAAATCTTTTCCCTCTAGGGCGAACTTTTCGACAAGCCTGAGCTGAGCATCTTTACTATTTTCAATTACAACTTCGGGGTTGTGTAGTACCTCTATCCTTTTGAAATAATCTGTGTTTTGATAGACGGAAAATATTTTACCAGGGGGGCAGGGTACCCACGCTACTGATCCTGGACAGAAATAGTCAGTGTCTTCAGGGCTTACTTTGTAGGTAAAAACCTGTTTGTATCCGGGCCAGTTAAAAGTTTCGTCTGAAACAACATACTTTTGATTCATAAATCCAGCAATCTTGGAATAAGAGGCTGTTTGAGCGTGCTTCGCGAGAAGTTGTTGTAAATTACTAGAGACTTCGGGAATAAGTGAAGAATACCCGCCTAAATTTTCGACCTCAACAACTTCTGGAGCATAGTTTGCGGGGAGTGGACCTGATGGATAGGATACCCTAAAGATATCTTTGTCGGTTTTTAAATAGCTGAGATATGAGTTTTGGCTATATGCCCTAGCGGGGTCTAGCGGAGAATTATTTTGCGGAACATGGTGGTTGAAGCGAGTAATGTCGACGACGGCAAATAAAGAGAGGAGAAAAACAGGGAAGGTATTTTTCTTTGATCTCACTAAGTAGAGCAAAGCGATTATGATTACCGCAAAAAATAAACCTTGCAGTAGAATATCTTCTGATTGTTTTTTGAAAAGCGAAATTTCTTGGGCCACCGGTGGGTTCTGAGCCAATGAAGTTCTAAAGTTAATCAGCGGCTGAGACACGAGCATCCCAAACACAAACATTGAAATCAAAGAGAGCTGTAGTAGCACGGTACTGATTTTCCTTCTCAGGGTTTGAGTAAGGTTCATAAGTCTGTCTGTCACCATTGCGACCACCATCGCACCGGATAAAGACACCAGTAGGTTTAACTTTGAGATATTTCTAAACAGCTTTACTCCAGGTACAAAGAGGTAAGACCAATCATGGAGTAGGGACTCCCCTCCCATACCTAAAATTAGGAAAAGGAAGAAGGAAAAGAAGAAAAAATAATTCTTTCTTGTCTTGATTAAAAAAGGGAAGAGCGTCAAGGAAATCACAAAAATGGCACCTAGATAGGTCTGAGAGAAGTAACTTTTGACAATGTTCTCTTCGGAATCAAAAAAGTGCGGAATAAAATAATCAGTGACAAATATCGGTGAGATGCTTCCCTGAAGTGCCGTATTCGTGTAGCTCATGGTATTTCTGTTCGACCCAGAAGATATAGGCAATTGAAAAAATAACGGAACCGAGATGATTACTCCTAATATAAACAAGATAATGACCTGTGTTGATATAACAGCACGGGTTTTAGCTCTAAAATCGACCTCTTTCTTGTGAACAAACTCCCAGACAGAAATAAGTATTCCGAAGAGAAATGTGTACAAGGTAATTTGTGGAATGCCTGCCAAAAAGCTCATGGCTAGAGAGACCGCCGCTCCCAGTAAGGTACCAAAGTGCTTCTTACGAATGAAGCTAACCAGAAAGAAGCAGTATGCCGGTAACCAGACAGACGAGTTTACCAATGATAATGCGTTTATCGATACGAAGAAATAGCCACTAAAAGCAAAGGTTATGCCAGCCAATAATGAACCGATGAAGCTGTTTATGAATTTTCGAGCAAAGATATAAGCAAAAAAACCGGCTAAACCAATATGTAGTACGGCGAGGAACTCGAGTGCTACATAAAAACTAAATGGGTTTAGGGAAAGTAATTTGCCTGCCAAAACCATGAGAAGTACCGGTGGGTAAAAAATTCCCAGATCGACCCTGCCAATTAGGGAGGACCCCAAAAACTGGTAAGGATCAAAAAAAAGATCTTTCAGGGAGTATTTAACTGCATAGAAAAGAATGTTCCAATAATGTACAAAGTCTGATGTAAGGTAAAGGCGTTCTCCTGACGATAACAAAAAAAGTTTCCAGAATACCAAGATAGATAGAACGAAAAATAGTATTAGAATGGAAATGTTTGACTTTAAAACTCTTTTCATACGTGGTCTAAATAAACGATACAACAACTTAGCTTCCAGGTCTAGCCAGATATGGTTGAATGGTGTTTGGATTCTTGTCAGATTATTTTTGGGATACCAATATGGAAAAAAGTAACAAGTTTGTTTGGTAAGAAAGTCATCTGTTTAACAATCTCCCAGTCACTAACCTTTCTACGTTTTTGAATAATGATCCTTTCCCTTAGAGTATCATCTATGTTAATGAAGTTCCACCATAGAGAACTGGTTATTTTGCGAGCAACCCTTGGTTGTCTTGTCATTAGATATAATAGAGCCTCTGCCAGGTTTAATAGGCAAAATAGGGGTAAAATGAAAATAAGTGTCAGGAATTGATAGTTTTTAAGTATATTCCTCAAATTATTTTTTTCGACCTCATAGCGCCTAAACTGAGGAACCATGTGCTTGGTTTTGGATAATAGATGAGTAGATGATGATGATCCACCTCCGAAATGCTTGATATTAACTTCGTCATAAACCGCCAACTTTTTATCAAACAACCTTGCCCTCCAACTTAAGTCAATATCCTCACTATACATAAAGTACTTTTCATCAAATTTTCCTAAGTCAATAAAGTCTTTTTTTTTGATCATGATAGAGCAACCATCAATATAAAATAGCTTCTTAGACAATCCAGGTGAGGAAAAAATATCTAAACCCATCTTTTTTCCGCGGGTTACCTCGAACCCATCAAAGTCAACGATCCTTGGACCGAGGATAAAGACTTTTTTGTCCAAAAGATATTTGGCCATTTTGTTAAGTACGTACGGATCCGGAATCTCTATATCCGTGTTTAGGAAAAACAGAATTTCTCCAGATGCTATTTCCACCCCCTGGTTATTTGCTTTGCCGAAACCGAGATTTGATTTGTTTTGAATTATTTTAGCCTTGGGAAATAGTTTCTGGGTAATTTTAAGACTGTCGTCGTTAGAATTATTGTCGACAAATATCATTTCAACATTGACCCCTTTTTGATTTCGTATCGATTTAAAAAAACCAGGAAGCCACTTTTCACCGTTGAAGTTAACGCTAATCACCGACACCGAGGGATTTTTAGTTCTTGAGATAAATTTTGTCATTTGAATGCAGAAACCTTAATCATGGGCCAGAACAAAGGAGATTTTTTAGCCAAGTAAACAAATGGTGCTCTCATAGTTTTGGGTATAAAGTTGAATTCTGGCTCGATTTCAAAGTTTTTTACAGTAGTTTTTCTAAACTTAGCCTCAGTATGGAGTTTTGTAAGATGACTTGGCAAAAATGATAACTCATACCCAAACACCATATGTTTACCCCTAAGTATGTGGATATGAATAAATTCTGCAAACTGACGTAAAACCGGGAAATTAGGAATATTTCCCCACACTTGTCGGTAGGTTAATGAACCAATGTTTAAACATGGGACGGTATTTATAGATACGCCGCCTTGTTTAGTGACCCGATATAACTCAGAAAGACACTTTTTTGTATCGTTAAAGTGTTCGATCACACCTCCCCCATAAATAAGATCCACCGTGTTTGACTTAACAGGTAGTGCTAGGATATCAGCTTGTATCAAAAGATAATTTTTTATACTTTTTTCATCAAGCATTTTTTTGGCAATCATCAAGGCGTGAGGACAAAAATCGACTCCGACAATCATCTTGCATTCATTTGCTATTAATTGTCCAATAAAGAATGGTCCGCAACCGATCTCTAAATAGATTGAGTTTTTTGAAAGCTTTTTTTCTAATTTTATTTGTGAATAGACGGAGTCAAAGTATCTTTCTTTGTACACCTTAAAATCCTGATAAAAAGTTTGATCATCGAATTGTTTCTTGTAGAGCTCGTCCCACTTTCTGATTGATAGTTTGATATCATTAGTAGAATCAGACATCATTCTGACATAACCATTCGAAACTGTAAATATTTTTCCACAAGTTTTGCATGTTAGTCTAGTTCCTGTTTGGCTGACGTCAGACTTGCAGATTGGGCAGCAAATATAATTCAAGATAGTTTTTTTGTCTAGGCTCATTTGTTTTATATTTTATATTCCAGCATGTGAAAGGCACAAAACCAGTTGATCAAAGGGAACATGCACAGCCACTCATTTAATTTTTTAACAAAGAAATACTTGTTGTAGAGGTAAGTTGGGAAAAAAGCATATCTTATTCTTGCATATCTTAAATACACCTCGGATGGTGGCAGGCTGAAGCAAAGCGAAAGCCATGACTCCTCCGAGGTGGATAGTGAAGAATTAGTCTCAGGAATTTTAA